>DATFVB010000116.1 GCA_035260525.1 Thermoanaerobaculia bacterium | reverse complement strand
AGATGCGCACGAGCGCGTGATGCTGGACGACGATTGTTCTCACCGGCTCACCGCCGGTTGTTCTCACCGGCTCGCCGCCGGCCGTGCGGGCCGGTTCGGACGGCGGCTCTTCCGGTTCGACGGCGGGCGTCACCTCCGGCGAATCCTCCGCGGGAGCCATTTCAGCGGACACGATGACGAAATTATAACGATCGGGTCATCCGGAGCCCTTGTTTAATTCGGGACCCGGAGATGCTCGCACCTTCGGTGCTCGGATTCTGCGAATACGCTTCGTCGCTGCCCGCCTTCGCCGCAGGCTTCCGTTTTCGCTAAAGCTTCGGCGCGACAGGCGGCGCGGCAGTCTGCTCCTCGCAATGACGGAACGAGGCCGATGCCCGGGTGCCGCTTCGAGGTGGTCAACGACGCTCGCCCGGTATGCTGCATTCCCGATCCGTGGAACCTCAAGGCGAGCCCGCGCTCCGGTGATCGCGGAAAGCATGGGGGCGCGGCCAGACGTGCTGAAAGATCGGCGCGGAGGTCCGGGCGGCGGGCGAGGCGTACCGTTGCGTACGTTGAGCCCGCCGCCCGGGCCTCCGCGTCCGATATAGCGGCGCGTATGGTCCGCGCGGCTAAAGAGGCAGTCTTTTGTCTTCGCCGAGCAGAGCCTCGAACTTCTCCGCCGGCAGCGCCGGACTGAACAGGAACCCCTGCACCTCGTCGCACTGCTGCTGCCGCAGGAAATGGAGCTGCTCCGGCGTCTCGACTCCCTCGGCGACGACGCGCAGGCGGAGCTCGTGGGCGAGCACGATCGACGCCCGCACGATCGACGCGTCGTTGGTGTCGCGGGCGACGTCGCGGATGAAGGAGCGGTCGATCTTCAGCGTGTCGACCGGAAGGATCTTCAGATAGGAGAGCGACGAGTAGCCGGTGCCGAAGTCGTCCATCGTGATCCCGACGCCGAGGCGCTTCAACTTTCCGAGCGCCTCGATGCTGATCTCGAGATTCTGCATCGCGACGCTCTCCGTGACTTCGAGCCGGAGCTGGCCCGGCGGAAGTGCCGTCTCCTCGAGAGTCTCGCGGACCCGGGCGGCGAAATCCGCCTCCTGCAGCTGCCGGATCGACAGGTTCACGGCGACCGAGAGGTCGCGGTAGCCCTTGTTGCGCCACGCCCGAACCTGACGGCACGCGAGCTTGAGGACGAGCATGCCGAGATCGACGATCAGGCCCGAATCCTCGGCGAGCGCGATGAAGTCGCCCGGGAGGAGGATCCCGCGGGTGGGGTGCTTCCAGCGGACGAGGGCCTCCATCCCGGTGATCACGCCGGTTCGCAGCGAGACCTGCGGCTGGAAATGGACCCGGAACTCCTCGTTGGCGATGGCGTGGTGGAGCTTGCTCTCGAGCTCGAGGCGCTCGAGGCCGCCGCGCTGTCCCGAGCGCGAATAGAACTGATAGTTGTCGCGCCCCCGCTGCTTGGCGACGTACATCGCGACGTCGGCGTTCTTGACGAGCGAATCCGCGTCTTCGCCGTCCTCCGGAAAGACGCTGATGCCGATCGAGGGGGTCACGAAGAATTCGCGCTGCGCGATCCGGAACGGCTTCCGGAAGACCTCCTGGATCTTGCGCGCGACGATGCCGGCGCTCTCGCGCTGGTCGATCCTCGAGAGGAGGAGCACGAACTCGTCGCCCCCGACGCGCGCGAGCGTGTCGGAGAGCCGGATGAGCGGCAGGAGGCGGTCGGCAACCTGCTGGAGGAGGAGGTCGCCGACCTTGTGTCCGAGGCTGTCGTTGACGACCTTGAAGCGGTCGAGGTCGATGAAGAGGACCGCGAGGAGATGGGACTCTCGCCGCGCCGTCGCGAGCGCGATCCCCAGCCGGTCCTCGAAGCGCACGCGGTTGGCGAGCCCGGTGAGAGCGTCCTGGTACGCGAGGCGTTCGATCTGTTTCTCCGCGCGCTTCGTCTCGGTGACGTCGTGATGGATCGACAGGATCGCGGGTCCTCCTTCGTACTCCATCATCGAGGCGCTCACGAGCATGTCGATCGGGGTGCCGTCGCGGGCGCGATGGACCGAGCTGACGTTGCGGATCGAGCCCTCCCGAACGATGAGCACGAGCTCCTCGGCGGCGCGGCCGGGGTCGTCCACCAGGGCGTCGAGGGTCATCCCGACGAGCTCCTCCGGCTCGAAGCCGTAGGCCTCTCCCGCGCGCCGGTTCGCGTTCAGGACGCGGCGCGTGTCGGGGGAGATGATCAGCACGGCGTCGTTGGCGTTTTCGAACAGGCTCCGGTACTGCCGTTCCGAGCGGGCGAGGGCATCGGCCGCGCGCTTGCGCTCGACCGCGGTCGCGATGTGCTGGGAGACGAACGTCAGCAGCTCCTTCTCGCGCTGCCCGTACCGGATCTTCTCGTTGTAGCTCTGGACCGTCAGCACGCCGAACGTCCGGTCGCCGGATCGGAGCGGAACGCCGAGCCAGTCGACCGACCTCGTCCCCTGCGCGTCGAGTTGCCCCGCGGCGACCCGCTCCTCGATCTCGTTGCCCGAGAGCATCAGCGGCCGCCCCGTCCGCATGACGACGCCCGTGAGCCCCTGCCCCGAGTGGATCGGATCGGGCGGAGAGTCGAACTCGTCGACGAAGTAAGGAAAGCGAATGAGCCCCGCCGCCTCGTCGGCGATCGCGATGTAGAAATTCCGGGCGTACATCAGCTCTCCGACGACGCGGTGCAGCTCCTCGTAGAAGGACCCGAGGTCGTGCGCGGCCCCGGTGATCTCGGCGATCCGGTAGAGCGCGGACTGGACGGCGTCGGAGCGGAGGCGCTCCGTCACGTCCTCGACGAGGACCATGCTTGCGGGGCGGTCCCCGAAATCGAGAGGGTGCGACGTCAGCTTGACCTCGATATCGGAACCGTCTTTGCGGCGGTGGCGCGCCCGCGTCGTGCGGCCGGACTCCTTTTCCGGGGGGCCTTGTTCGGCCGGGGCCGGAGACGTGATCTCCGGGAGCCTCATCGCGAGGAACTCCGCGGTCGAATAGCCGTAGTGCGCGACGGCCGCCTCGTTGACCGCGAGGATCCGCATCGACTCGGAATCGTGGACCCACATCGGAAGGGGGCTCGTTTCGAAGAGCAGACGGTAACGCGCCTCCGAGGCGCGGAGGAGGTCTTCCGCGTTCTTGCGTCCGGTGATGTCGACCGAGACTCCGATGAGGGCCTCGACCGAGCCGTCGTCGGCGCGAATCGGCCGCTGGAGCGACTCGAACGTGCGTCCCTGGACGGTCACGAGCCACGAGAGCTCCTCTCCGGCGAGTCCGCGGCGGAGCGCCGAGAGGATCTCCGGGTTTCCGGCGTACATCTCGAACGCGTTGCGCCCGACCGCTTCGCCGGGCCGCAACCCGAGGACGTCGAGAGCGCCTCCCTCGGAGAGGAGGAACCTTCCGTCGCCGCCGATGACCCAGAGCACCTGCGGAAGGGCGGCGATGAGCCGCCGGAACCAGGCCGGATCCGGAGCGTCCTCCTCCTCGCGCTCGGGAACCGCGAGCAGCCGCCGCACCGCGTCGCCGGGCGAAAAAGAGCCTCTCATGGAAACGCTCGCGAAAAGCGATTCCCGGCACCGGTCGGGGAGCGCGTGTGAATCGGTTTTTCCTCCGTGGGTTTCCGGGATCGTATCCGCCCGGATGCGTCCCGTCAAACCGGATTCTTCACGAGATCTTCAGAGATTAACCTCCCCGTCCCCCCCGGTTTTCCGCGCTACGGTCGCCTCGGAGCGTTTTTTCGCAGGAGGTGAACGATGCTCAGAAAGATTTTCCTGATCGCCGGGGTCGCCGCGTGGACCGCATGCGGGGGGGGCGGCGGCTCGTCTCCGACCGAGAACAAGACGAGTCCCCCCGCCGGCGCGACCGGGACCGTCAACGTGCAGGTGGGCGACAACTTCTTCAGTCCCCAGTCGGTGCGTGTCCAGCCCGGGCAGACCGTCCAATGGATGCTGGTCGGACAGATGACGAACCACACCGTGACCGACACCGGCGGCGCGTTCGACAGCGGGTTTCTCGACCACTCGGGCGCGACGTTCTCCCACACGTTCGGCAGCGGCGACTCGGGCAAGACGTTCAACTATCAGTGCCAGACGCACGCCTCGCTCGGGATGAAGGGGTCGGTGCAGGTGGGGGCGAATGCGCCGCCGCCCTCTCCCGGCTATTAGGGAGGCACGCGCGGCGATCCATCGAGCCGGACGGGCGCGTCAAGCCCGCGTCGCCCTGCGACGTACTGCATACAGTACGCCTCGGGACGCCGCGGTCTTGCCGCATCCCGTCGGGCTCGCGTCTCGCCGCGCCTCGAGGTCGTCGCGACCCATACACGTCGAGCCCTGACTCTTTCGGCCGGCGAGCGCGCAGAAGGGCTCCGGCCGGGCCGGATCGCGAGTCCACGTGTCACCGCGAGCGCGGCGAAGCGATCCCCGAGGTGGGATGCGGACGGGTGGGGCGCCCGTCAGCCCTGAGCGGCCTCGTCGATCTTTTCGGGCGACCGGTCGCGCGAACCCATGGCGAGCCGCGGGAGCTCCCGGACGACGGCGGCCAGCGCTTCGATCATCGCCTCGACTTCCGCAAGCTCCGAAGCCGTCGGAACGGCCTCCTCCCCGCGGACAGCCTCGCCCGTGAGGCGGCCGAAATAGGCGGTCAGCGCGGAGGCGCGCTCGTAGGCGTCGGCGATCGCGAGCCGCAGCGGAGTCCCGCTGCCGGCGGCGGCGAGTCCCTTCGGGTTCATTGGAGAGAAGTCTACTCCGAACGTTTGCCGGGCGCATCCGCCGCGGGGTTCACGTCCGGGCGGCGAGCTCCTCGTCGCGAACGACGTTGCGCGCTCGGCGTTCCTGTCCGCGCTCGAATCCCCGGCGAAATGCCTGATTTTCCCAGCAGTCGAGATACGCATCGCGGAGCGCATTTTTCACTTCGTCGAAGCTCTTTCCCGCGATATCGGGCCGCTGCGCCGCCTCGAAGCCGCACCGGTACATCCGTTCGACGACCGGGAATCGTCCCTCGCCCGAGCCCTCGTAGAACTCTTGTTCCGTGTCGCGGAGACCGACCCACCATTGCTCGCGCGCCGCGTCGAGGCTTTCCGATCCCGCGCTATCGAGGATCCGTCCCGCCCGGTCGGCTTCGTCGCCGGAATCGAGCAGGGCGACGACCACCGATTTCCCGTGGCGGAGCGCATCCTCGTAGACGTAGAGCTCGTCCTTCGGAAGACCGTCGGAGAGGTTTTCCTCGATCGCGTTTCCGGCCGCGGCGCCGCCGACGACGCCGCCGAGCCCGAGGAGCGCGGCGGCCGCGAACCCGATCGCGGTCACGGCGCCCACGCCGGGCACCAGGAGCCCGGCCAGAATCGGCCCCAGACCGAAGCCGGCGGAGGCGCCCATCGCGCCTCCGACCACGCCGCCGATCGCGCCGGCGGTCCCGGGCTGTTCGGTGTCGCTCGTCGGTACCTCGGCGATGTGGGCTTTCCAGTCGCCGGGCGTCAGGAGGTTGAGACGATCGGTGGGGACGCCGGAAGCGAGGAGCCGCTCGACCGCCTCCTTCGCCTTCGAGCGCGTCGCGAAGATTCCCACGGCAGTTTTCATGCGCGGTCCTCCTATCTCAGGAGGAATACAGCACAGGCTGTGCCATAAGACCGTCGGTTTCGCGACACTCGTGGAACTCGGATCGCGAAACCTCCCGCATCGCAAACCTCCTCCGCTTGGTTACTTCGCGGAGACTTTTCGCGATGCGTCCTCCGCGGCTCGGGCTCCTGCCCTCGACCGCTGCGGGGCCCGACCGGGGCAAATGAGGGGAGGAAGACCGTCGCCGGAACGACGCTCGCGGGGCTCGGATCGTTCCGCTCCCGCCGCGCGGACCTCCGAAGAGAGTGTCATCCCGAACTCCACCGCTCCGGCGGCGCGTTCCGGGCTGACGCTCCTCAGGGAGACTGGACCGAGACGGCGACGCCGTTTTCGAAGACGACCACCTTTCCCGCGTGGCGGTAGATCCATCGCTCCCGCGTCCGTCCCGACTCGTTCGACGACGACTCGATCGCGTCCGGGCTTCCGAGGAGGGAACGGACCTGGTCGGGCGTCATGTTCTCGGTGACGCCGCCTCCCTGCGCCTTGTCCGCCTCGCGGGTGGCTTCCGTCAGCGCGTCGTCGGCCGGTCGCGCCGGGCCGTCGGTGCGTGCCGCCGCCGGCAGGAGCTTCCCGGCGATTTCCGCCCGATGACGGACCGTCCAGAGCGCGGCGACGATGATGGCGGCCGCGAGCAGCAGGCGAGAAATCTTCATGGCTCCTCCGGGGTGCGGGGCGATTCTACGCCCCTGCGGGCGCTTGCCGTTCCTCCGCGGCGGCGGTGAGCCACTGAACCATGCGCGCGCTCGGAACGAGCCCGGCCTGCTGGGTGACGATCTCGCCGTCCCGCAGGACGACGAAATTCGGGATCCCGCGCACCCCGAACCGCGCGGCGAGATCGGGATGGAGCTCCGTGTTCACCTTCACGACGAGGGCGCGGCCCGCCATCTCCGCGGCGGTCCGTGCGACCTCCGGAGCGGCCATGCGGCATGGCGCGCACCAGGCCGCCCAGAAGTCCACGAGCACGGGGACTCTCGCGCTCCTCGCAATTTCGTCGAACGCGGCGGAGTCCACCTCCAACGGCTCGGAGCGCGGCGGGATCTCCGAGCGGCACGCTCCGCAGCGGCCGCGGTCGGCGAGATGCTCCGCCGGGACCCGGTTCTTCTTTCCGCAGTCGGGGCAGGGAATCACCATCGGGTCAAATCTTACCCGGTTCGGTCCTGGACGTCGGCGTGGATCTGGCCGCTCCGCTTGAAGTCCCGACTCGCTTTTCCGCCGCGGTCGTAAGCCTGACGCCCCCGCGCGCCGGTCGACGGGATCGGCGGCTGCGATCCGCCGCCGTAGGCCTCGTTCGCGCTTCCGGTGTCCCGGCTTTCCTGCTGCCCGGACGTCGTCTCGGCGTTGCGCCCGGGGGCGTCGGTTTTCCGTGTTCCGCTCATCTTCACCCCGCTGAACCGGGGGGAGCAAGATGTGTACCGGCGAGGCCCGGGCCGCCTCAGCGGCGCAGCCCGGCGTCCTCCGAAACGGCCAGCGCCAGCCCGGCCCAGTCGAGGTCCGCACGGCCCCGTCCCACGCTGGCGAGGAGCCGATCGTGAACGAGGCTCGCGGCGGGCATAGGCGCCCCGCTTTCGTGAGCGGCGCCGAGGACGAGCGCCATGTCTTTGGCGCCGAGGGCGAGCCGGAACCCCGGCGGTGAGTACCGCTGTGCGGCGACCACGTCTCCGTAGTTCTTGTAGACCGGACACGCGAACAGGGTCGAGGAGAAGAGCGAGGCGACGGCCGCTCGCGCGATCCCGTTCTTCTCGCACAGCGCGAAAGCCTCGGCCATCGCTTCGAGCGCGGCCGCGATCAGGAAATTTCCGGAGAGCTTCACGACGTTGGCCGCCCCCGGGTCCTCCCCGAAATCGAACACACCCTGGCCGAGAGCGTCGAGGATCGGGCGCGCCCTGCCGCGCTCGGCGCCGGAGGAGCAGATCCAGAGCTTGCGCGCCGCGGCGGCTTCCGGCCGCCCGAAGACGGGCGCGGCGACGTAGCCGCAGCCGTGCTCGGCGTGCGTTGCGCCGAGCCGGCGCGCCGCCGCGGGAGAAACCGTGCTCATCGAGACGTGCAGCCCCCCCTGCGGCAAACCTTCGAGAACGCCTCCGCTTCCTTCCACGATCTCCTCGAGGGCGCGGTCGTTCGAGACCATCGAGACGACGACGCCCGCTCCCGCGGCGTCGCGCGGCCGATCGACCGCCCATCCTCCTTCCTTCGCAAAGGCTTGCGCCTTCTCGCGCGTGCGATTGAACGCCAGAACCTCGTACCCGGCGCCTCGAAGGTTCGTCGCCATCGGAAGGCCCATGCTTCCCAGTCCGATGAAACCGATCGTCGTCACCAGCCTCTCCTCTCTGAATCGCGGGCGCGATTCTTGCTTTCACGGTCCTCGGGAAAACTCTGCGCCTGAATTTTCCGCTGACGCTTCGGAAATCTCTGCGGAAATCTCTGTGAATATCGCAAGAACATCACGGAAAAATGCGGTCGCGAATCGAATTGCACTGATTATTGTGCTTCCCGATAACTCGTTCTCGTTGCACGCGTTCCACGAAAGAACCGCCGCCGACGCGACGAGAACCCCGGCACGCAATGCCGATGCCATCGATTCCCACAGGAAGATCTGATTTCCGTTGTTGCGTTTACTTCGTTTTCATCGATTTTCATTCGGGAATATTCTTCGCCGATCTTCGCAATGGCGATTTCAGCGCAACCCCGTTTGACGGCGACGCGTCGTTTGCCGGCCTGGTTGGTGATTCCTCTCGCCCTTTTCGTTGGGAACGCGGCGCTCACCGCGCTCGGCCGTCTCCCGTCCGCCGCGCGGGCGGGCACGTGAGCCTCTTCGACGTCGTCCTGCCGACGCGCGGCCGTTCGCACACGATCGGATTCGCCATCGCGTCCGTCCTCGCCCAGACGGAGCCGGAATTCCGGCTGCGCGTCGTCGGGGACGGCTGCGACGACGAAACCGAGCGGGTCGTCGCGACGTTCACCGATCCGCGCGTCTCCTTCGCCCGGTTCCCGAAAGGGACCGGCTTCGGGTACGGCCACCGGAACACCGTGCTCCGGTCGGGCAACGCCCCCTACGTCGCCTACATGACCGACGACGACCTGATGTTCCCGGATCACCTCGCGCTCGGCCGCGCCGCGCTCGAGGAAGGAAGCGCCGGCCTCGTCGCGTTCCGGTCGGCCCAGGTCCGGTTTCCCGACGGCGTGGACCCGTTCTTCTTCGCGTTCGACTGGAAGGTTCCGATCCTCGGCGGCTTCCTTCGGAACTGGTTCATCGGCTCGGCGAACCTCGTTCACCGCCGCGCTCTCTTCGATCGGATCGGCTACTGGGACGCGTCGCTCGTGCGGTTCGGAGACCGCGAGTTCTACCGGCGCGCGCGCGTCGCGGGGGAGGCGCGCTATCGCGCTGAAACGACGCTCCTGCGGTTCTTCGCGGCGGAGTGGGACGCGCGCTATGCGGACCTGCGGGAGCCGCCCCAGAAGCGCTACCTCGAACGGATCGGCGACCCGGAGTGGGTTCGCGGTTTTCGGGCGCTCGCCCGGAGCGGCCCGCGGGGCGCCCGGGTGCGTTTCGGACAGGCGCGCGACTTCCTCCGTTTCGCGGCGCGTTCGGGGCCGAAGTTCGCGAGATTCGCTTTCCGCCGCCGCGCCGCGATTGACACCCCGCCGGACGGGTTCTACTCTCGCCGGAAATGATTCGGGACGGAGCTCTTCCGGAAGGCGTCGTCTGGCGGCCGCTCCAGCCGCTTTCCGATTCGCGGGGCGTCTTCACGGAGATCTACCGCGGAGAGTGGATCGAAGGACATCCCGCGCTCCAATGGAACTTCATCCGGTCGGAGGCGGGCGTGATGCGGGGGGTGCGCGTGCATCCCCGCCACGACGACTACCTCGTCGTGCTGGAGGGGTTCCTCCAGGTCGGGCTTCGCGATCTGCGGCGGCGGTCGCCCACGTTCGGTCAGACGGCGCTCGTGGAGCTTCGCGGATCCGCCCTTTCGCTCCTCAAGACGCCGGCCGGCGTCGCCCACGGGCTGTACGTCGCCGAGCCCTCGCTCGTCGTGATCGGCGTGACGCGCTACCACGATCCCGATGACGACATTCCGGTTCGCTGGGACGACCCGGCGCTCGGGATCCCGTGGCCGTTCGCGGCCGCGGCGATATCGCCTTCGGACGCCGCTGGGCTCTCGTTTTCCGAGGTCAGCGAGATCTTCGACCGGACGGGGTGACGCCAGCCGCCGTTCGGGCGGCTTCGATCGCCGCGACCGCCGCGGCGCCCTCACG
>DATFVB010000115.1 GCA_035260525.1 Thermoanaerobaculia bacterium | reverse complement strand
GAACGGAAGGCCGAAGCTCGCGCAGTCGGCGAGGACGCGAAGGCTCGCCCCGCAAAAGAACACCGCCGCCCACGCCGCGGCCAGCGTCCCGAGTACGCGTCGCAGTACGATCTTTTTCATTTTTGCCTCCTGGCTGGCCGTTCACGATTATACGCCCTTCCGGTCAGCCTCCTCCCCAGCTCGCGCAGGAACTCGACGGCGTCCAGGCAGTCCAGCCCGATCGGCAGCGCCGGGACGTCCGACGCCGCGAAGCCGTAGTCGCGGACCATCTTCTCCATCGTGATCTCGACGTCGAACCGGTGGAACTCGATGTCGCCGTTCTGCGCGAGGCGCCGGCAGCCGTAGAGCTGGTCGGCCTCGGCGTCCCCCTGGATGTCCGTCAGGAGCCGCTGAGCCCACTTCCACGGAAACCACCGATCCGCCTCGCGCCCGCGGACGTTCGAAGCGAAGGAGCCCGTCCCGAAGCTCCAGAGGACGGTCTTCCCCCGTTCGAAGAGCGGGTCGGCGCAGTAGTCGAGCGCTTCGAACGCGGCCTGACGCGCCGGCGTGTTGAAAACCGTCGTCCCGCCGTCGATGTACCGGCCGGCCCACGGCCCGAAGTACCAGGGCGCGGAGAGCGCGGTCGCCGCGACGGCGTCGCGCACCGGCCAGTCGAGCGCGATGTTCGGTTTTCCGGACTTGAACGGATAGCTCGAAAGGAACAGCTCTTCGTTTCGCACGAGGTCGTGCGTGGTGAGCATGATCGCCTGGCGCTTCCCTCCCCGCGTCGCGAGATCTCGCAGGGCGAGGTCGTCGAGGCGAACCGCGAGCTCGGCGACGGCGCTCGACCGGCGGTACATCCGGCGGGAGACGAGGCGCCCGAGCGTCGAGCTCGAGAAGCTCCTCCGGAAGACGCGGCCGACCATCCGCGCGTAGAGCTCGAGGATCTCGTTCGCGCTCATGCGAGAGAACGCCAGGAGAGCCGCGATGATGCCTCCGGTCGAGGTCCCGGCGAAGAGGTCGAACGCCTCGCACGCCGGGATCCCCGCCTGCGCCTCGAATGCCGCGAGCATGTGCAGAGTGAGGATGCCGCGCACGCCGCCGCCGTCCAGCGCGAGGATGTGGCGCTTCGACGGGTCGAAGGAAGGGAAGGCGAGAGGAGGCGGACGGCTCATGAAGCGGCGAAGAGCGCCGATCCTCGACGACCGGTCCCAGGGAGATTGCCGTGGTCGCTTCCGCCGCCGCTCTTCGAGCTATGGCGGACAGGTCGCTCCCTCGCCATGACGGAGTCGTCGGCGACCGCCGTTCGACGTGCGACCCGGGACTCGCGACCCACGACTCTTCCGTCCGTTCTTCCGATCACTTCGAAGTCCTCTGACGGATGGACTTCCAGGAACGGGCCGTCGGTGTCGACGACGAGGGGACCGCCGAAGCGGAGCGTTTCCCCGGCGAGCGGGAGCCGGTCCGCGCAGACGCCGTGCGCCGCCGTCGCCGGCTCGCATTCCAGGCGAAGGTACCGCTCGTCGGGCGCCTCGAGAGCGCCGATCGAGAGCCCGTCCAGCGCGACGTCCACCGTCCAGAACCCGTCGCTCGAGTGCTGCGCGTCGCGGACGAGCCGGCCGATTCCCTCACCCGAGCACCCCGTGTCGACCCAGCCCGAGATCCCGAGGAATTTGAAAGGCGTCGTGAGGCACGCGATCGCGCGCGAGAACCATCCGAGCGCCGGCTGCGGTCTTCCGGAGAGCTTCGCGAGCGTCGCTGCCGGATCGCACCGCCGCCCCGACAGGACCCGTGACTCTCGACGCGCGACTCGCGACTTCTCCCTGCCGCGGAGACGGTGGTACCAGAGATGACGGATCCTCACGCCGTCGCCGCGGCGGCCGCCCGCCGAGCGGACGACACGCCCACGGCCTTCCAGGCCTCGCGCACCGCCTTCTCCTCCGCGCCCGATGAGCCGAACATCTCGGCCGCGACCGCGATCGTCGTGGCCGCGGCGTCGTTGAAATCGGACGTGTGTCGGAGCCGTTCGGTCAGCGCCGTGTACCAGATCGCACCCGCCTTCTCCCATGCGTGGCCGCCGATCGCGACCGCGGCGAGCGCGAAGGCGCGGTTCGGGATCCCCGAGTTGACGTGCACGCCGCCGTTGTCGTCGTACCCGTCGTAGTAATCCTTCATGGTCGCCGGCTGCGGGTCCTTCCCGAGCACCGGGTCGTCGTAGGCCGTCCCCGGGTACAGCATTGAACGGATCCCGCGCCCGCGCACCTTCGGCGTGAAGAGGCCGGCGCCGATCAGCCAGTCAGCCTGGTCGACCGTCTCCCGCCGGTTCCACTGCTTGACGAGCGATCCGAACACGTCGGAGAAGCTCTCGTTCAGCGCGCCCGGCTGCGACTCGTAGTCGAAGTTCGCCTCCATGCCCGTCACGCCGTGCGTGAGCTCGTGCCCGATCACGTCGAGGGCCACGGTGAACCGATTGAAGATCCGGCCGTCGCCGTCGCCGTACACCATCTGGGTGCCGTTCCAGAACGCATTGTCGAAGTCGCGGCCGTAGTGGACCGACGAATCGAGCCGCATTCCCTTGCCGTCGATCGAGCTCCGGCAGAAGACCTTCTCGTAGAACTCGTACGTCGCCCCCGCGCCGTCGTAGGCCTCGTTGACGGCCGGGTCCTTCGACGCCCGTCCCGCTTCCCCGCGGACGAGGCGCCCGGGAAGGACGGAGCTCCCGGCCTCGTCGTACACCGTGCGCCGTTCCTCCCCCGCCGGCACGGTGGGACAGACGCCGCCGTAAGCGTCGCGGTGGCCGCGAAGCCGCTCCGTCTGGAGGAGCGTCTCGAGAGCGCGGGCGCGTTCGACCGCGTCGCCGCGTCTGGCGATCGCGTCGAGGATGTAGGGAGGGACGATCATTTCGCAGCCCGAAGGGCTGCGCATCTCGCCGACCGAGGGACTGCGCATTTGGCCGCCCGAGGGACTGCGCATCCCGCCGCCGGAGGGGACGCCGGACCGGCCGGGGGACGGACCGCGGCCGCTCATCGCGAGGCCTCGGCGGAGAACGGGACCCTCCGGAGGCCCCGGACGAGCCCCGTCGCCGGGTCGAACTCGACGGCGTACAGCCCCGGGGCGAGCTCCTCCCCGGGCGGCGCCCCGAGCGCCTCCACGGTCTTCGCGAGACCGACGGCCGCGCCGAGGATGTCGGCCGTCTTCGGGTCGCGAGACTCGCCGAACTCCGTCAGGTTCCAGCCGTCCTGCAGCGCGAATTTGGCGTCCACGGCGCCGAGCCCGGAGCGGACCCGCAGAACGTATTCCTCGTCCTTCTTCGGAAGCCACACGATCTGCGCCGGATGCTCGTTACCCTTGCTCGAGACGAGCAGATAGGGCTGCGGCCGGTAGAACCGGATCCCCTCACGGTACTCGGAGTCCTTCGACAGCCGCGTGACGCCCACGGAGGCGCAGCCGGCGGCGGCGCACACACCAATCCAGGCCAACAGCTTCACCAGGCGCATGAGTTCCCCTTTCCTGCTCTTCTCATCGCCGGCCGGGCCAAAAGGGGACACCCGGGGAGCGAAAAACTTCGTCGTTTAGAATCGGCCCATCGAAACCCCTCCGGGCCCGCCCGCTCCCGCCGCCCCGCGCGGGCGCCTCGTAGGGTTCCTCGTCGCGACGGGGATCGGGGTCGTCGGCGTGGCCTGGGTCGCGGTCCGGCAGCTCCGGGCGCGGCCCGACGTTCCCGTCCGCTTCGCCGCCGCCGCGTTCGCGGCCGCGGCGGTCCACGCCGCGGTCTTTGCCGCCGTCCAGCGGCGTTTCGGCGCCCGGGGGGCGTGCCTGTTCGTCGGCGCCTCGCTCGCCGCTCTGGCCGCTCTCGGCGGGCCCCGCCGGGCGGCCGCGCTTCTCGTCCTCGGCGCCGCCGCGGCGCTGTTCGCGGCGATCGGCGACCGGGCGGGGCGCCTTGTCCTGCCGGACTCTTCGCTCTCGGCCGGAGTCCGGGTCGGGATGGGGATCGCCCTCTTCTCGTGGGCGATCTCGATCGCTCTGATGGCGGGCGTCTTCACTCCGGCCTTTCTCGCGATTCTGCTCGCCGCCGCGGCGGCGTGGGGCGCCGCCGGCATCCGGCCGGTCGCGGCGGATCTGCGCTCCGCGGGCCACCGCCTCGCTGAAGAATGGAACGGCGCGACCGCCGCCGGGGTCGAGATCGGGTTTCTGCTCGCCTCCACCGCGATCGTCCGGAACCTGGCTCCCGAATCGGGCTTCGACGCCCTGACCCGCTATCTCCCCTGGGTGAAGCTCGCCGCGCATTTCCACTCGTTTCCCGACCTGCCCGGACAGTTCCCGTTCGTCCTGCCGCAGGCCGGGCTCGCCTGGGCGGCGGCGTTCTCGTTCGATCCGGTCGCGCAGCGGGGAGCGATGCTCGCCGCGCTCGCCGTGTGCGCCGCGATCGCCGCGTCCCGGTGCCGGGCGCCGCGGGCGAACGCGGCGCCGGACGAGTCGCCGCGGGGAAACGCGGCGCCACACGAATCTCCCGGGGGAATCGGCTTTCTGGTCGTGCTCGCGGTCGCCTCCTGTCCCCTCGTGCTTTCGGCCGCGCACGGCCTGCAGCCCGACGCCTTCGGATGGATCGCGGTCCTCCTCCTCGGCGTCGTCGCCGTCGACGCGAAAGCGCCGGGCAGCTCCCTTTTCTGGTTTTCCTGCGGAGCTCTCGCGGCTCTCGCGTGGTGCGCGAAATACTCGACGGCGGGCTTCGTCGCTCCTCTCCTGCTCTACGCTTTCTGGCGCGGCCGGCCGGCGGGATTCGGGCGCAATGCCTTCCGAGCGGCGGCGTTCGGCGGCGCGGGCGCACTGCTCGCCGGAGGTCCGTGGTTCGTGCACGCGTTCCGCGAAAGCCGGAACCCTTTCTTCCCGGTCCTGTCGTCGATCTTCCCTTCCCCGCTCTGGCGTCTCAGGATCGACGAGGCGTGGCGGGGCGGCTTCGCGTTCGAGAAAGGGTGGCGCGGCGCGCTCTGGTGGCCGATCGACATGACGATCCACACGAACCGTTTCGCCGAGGGGCACGCGGGGAGCTTCGGACTGGCCCTTCTCCTGCTCCTCTTGCTCGCGGCGATCGCGCTCCGCTCCACGGACCGGACCGAACGCGTCTGGCTCGCCGCGGGAGTCGTCGGGACCCTGCTCCTCTGGACGAAGACGCCGCTCGTCCGTTACTGGCTGCCCGCGCTCTGGCTCGCCCTCCCTGCGGCGGCCCGCGGTGCGGCGCGAATCGCGGCGCGGATCGGAAGGCGCCCCGCCGCGATCGGCCTTGCCGCGATCGCCGCGTTCCAGACCGCGTACGCCGCATTCCCGTCGAAGCCGGACCTCGAAGGGCGGCCGTGGGCGGTGTTCACGGGGAAGATCGGCGAAGATCCGTACGCCGCGAGCGCGCCCGGAGTCGCGGCGCTCGAGCGCCTGTCGACGGCCGATCCCTCCTGGCCTCGAGTCTGGTACACGGGCCTCTACGCCGTCGGGCACGCCGACGTCGTGCCGCTCATGGCCGAACGGTGGGAGCTCGCGTTCCACGTTCCTCCGCACGACACGGCGGCTCTTTTCCGCTACATCGACTCGGCCGGCGGCCGGTACTGGGCGGTCGCGAATGACCTGAAGGACCGGGCCGAATTCGACGCCCTGGGAATCCCGGAGCGCTACTGGAGAGAGTCGAGCGTCGTCGTTCGCGACGGGACCGCGACGATCTACCGAATGCCGGGGCCTTCCCCGGTTTCGACGGAACTTCCGTCCCGGACGCGGTGACGCCGCATGAAAACGAGGGACGGGTTCCCGCGGGGAGTCAGCTCAGATCGCCGGCCCGGTCCACGTCGAACGCCGCGCGGGGCATCGCCACGAGACGAACTTCCGCGGCGTGCTCGGTGAGCAGCCGTTTCGCTCCGGCGTCGCCGACGAGATCCTCGAGCATCGGGAACGCCGAGCGCGCAAAGACGGCCGGGATGCCGTACGCGCCGTTGCCGTAATCGGCCGCGGCGGCGAAGGCTCCGAGCTCGAAGGCGCGGAGAAGTCCCGCGAGGTCGAGGACGGCGATCCTCACCTGATCGCAGGCGAGGATGAGCGCCGCCTCGACGTTCGGGTCGGCGGCCGCGCGCGCGATCCCGGCGGCGATCGACGTGGACATCCCTTCCGTCCACCGTTCGTTGAAGACGGCTCGCGCTCCCTCCCGTTCCGCTTCGATCGCGACCGCGGAATCGTGGACGACGGCGAGCACCGGACGGCAACCGGCCTCTGCGGCGATCCGCACCGCCCGCGCGACGAGCGTTTCCTCCCCCGCCTTCAGGAGCGGTTTCGCGGAACCCATGCGCGAGGAGGCTCCCGCGGCGAGAACGACGGCGGCGACGTGCATGTGAAGGACGGCGGCTCTAGGCTGTCGCGATTCCGTCGTCGATGTCGCCGGAGGAACTGTGGACGGAAAGCTCGGTCCGCCGCGCCTTCGGAACGGGGAGCGGACCCGTACAGCACGGTTCGGAGCAGGCGTCGTACAGCGTCCGCCGCTGGACGGGCGTGTAACCGGCCTCGGAGATGATCCGCTCCATCCCCTGTTGATCCATCCGGTTCCGGGCGCCGGCGGCGGCGACGACGTTTTCCTCGATCATGATCGAGCCGAGGTCGTCCGCTCCGAAGGAGAGGCTCGTCTGTCCGATTTTCGCCCCCTGCGTCACCCACGAGCCCTGCACGTGGCGGATGTTGTCGAAGAAGAGGCGCGAGACCGCGAGCGTCTTCAGGTACTCGTGGCCCCCCGCGAGCCTGACCTGCCCGTCGAGCGCGGTGTTCTCCTCCTGGAACGTCCAGGGGATCCAGGCCGTGAATCCGAACGTCCGGTCCTGGAGATCGCGCACGACCTGCATATGGAAGACCCGCTGCTCCAGCGTTTCGCCGACGCCGAACATCATCGTCGCCGTCGTGCGCATGCCGAGCGCGTGCGCCGACTCGTGAACGTCGACCCACTTCTCGACCGGCGCCTTCGTCAGCGACCAGATCGCCTTACGCACCGAGTCCTCGAGGATCTCGGCGCCGCCGCCGGGGATCGACTGGAGCCCCGCGTCGCGCAGCCGGGCGATGACGTCCTTCATCGGCTGCTTCGTGAGCTTCTGGAGGAAGTACACCTCGGGCGCCGAAAGCGCGTGGAGATGGATCGTCGGAAAGTTCTTCCGGATGAACCGGAACATTTCCTCGTAGAAGGAGAACGGGAGCTTCGCGTGGACGCCTCCCTGGAGCAGCACGCCCGTGCCGCCGAGGTCGACCGTCTCCTGCAGCTTCTCGCCGATCTGGTCCCACGTGAGCACGTAAGCGTCGTCGGCGCCGTCGGGCCGGTAGAACGCGCAGAACTTGCAGCGGTAGACGCAGACGTTCGTGTAGTTGATGTTCCGGTCGATGATGTAGGAGGCGGCGTCGGGGTCGTTCTTCCGGTTCCGGATCTCGTTGGCCGCCGCGCCGAGCTCGAGCAGGTTCCCGTCGCGCAGAAGCGAGGCGGCATCTTCCCAGGACAGGCGCTCGCCGGAGAGCACGCGGCCGAGGATGTCGGAAGTCCCGCTCACCCGGAGATTCTACCGTGCCGGGACGGATCGGCTCCGGGACTGCGATCGCGGCCTGTCCGGATCATTGCGAGCGAAGCGAAGCAATCTCCAGATTCCAGGCATTGGAGATTGCTTCGTCGCTCCGCTCCTCGCAATGACGGATCGGACTTCATCCGTCGAGCGGGTGATCGATTCGCCGCGCCTGCCTCAGGAACGGTAGTCCGCGTTCAAACTGACGTAGTCGTGTCCCAGGTCGCTCGCCAGCACGGTCGCGGATGCTTCTCCCGCTCCGAGGTCCGCGATGATCGGAACGCGCTCGCGCGCAAAGACTCGGGCGGCGTCGCGTTCGCGGTACGGCCACGGGGCGCCTTCCGCGACGAGCCGGACCGGTCCGGCGAAGAGCGCCACCCGACGGGTCGAGATCCGCGCGCCGCTCCGGCCGATCGCGGCCAGGATCCGGCCCCAGTTCGGGTCGCCGCCGGCGAGCGCCGTCTTGACGAGCGGCGACGTCGCGATCGCGTTGGCGGCCAGCTTCGCGTCCCGTTCCGTCGCCGCCCCGCGAACCGTGATCTCCATCACCCGTCCCGCCCCCTCGCCGTCGCGGACGATCCTCCAGGCGAGCTCCCGGCAGACGTCGTAAACGGCGCGCCGGAATTGTTCACCGTCCGCGGGAGCCGACAGCGGCTCGTTGCCGAGGCGGCCCGAGGCCATCAGGAGCACCGTGTCGTTGGTCGAGGTGTCCCCGTCGACCGAGATCGCGTTGAACGTCGAATCCGCGGCCTCGCGGAGGGCGGCCTTCAGATACGCGGGCGTCGCCGCGGCGTCGGTCATGACGAACGCGAGCATCGTCGCCATGTCCGGGTGGATCATCCCCGCGCCTTTCGCGAACCCGACGACGCGTCCGCGGCGGGAGCCTTCGCGGAAGGTCGCGGAGGCGACCTTCGGGCCCACGTCGGTCGTGAGGATCGCGTGCGAGGCGGCGTCGGTCCCTCCCGGCGAGAGCCGCGTCACGGCGTCCGGCAGGGCCGCCCGGATCTTCGCGTCCGGAAGAACGACGCCGATCACCCCCGTGGAGGCGAGAAAGATCTCGGAAGGAGGGCAGCGCAGGAGGTCCGCCGCCCGCTGCCGCACGCGCGCCGCGGCCCGTGTCCCCTCGGGTCCCGTGATGGCGTTGGCGCAGCCGGAATTGACGACCACCGCCCGGACCCGGCCACCGCTGCGCCGCAGCGCGGCTTTCGAGAGCTCGACCGGCGCGGCGGAGAAGCGGTTCTTCGTGAAGATCGCCGCGGCGTTCGAGGCGTCCCGTTCCGAGACGATCAACGCCAGATCGGGACGCTTCTTGCGAACGCCCGAACGGACGCCGCTCGCGAGAAACCCTTTCGGAAGGTTCATCGCCGCTTCTCCTCCTGCGCGATCCGGCGCCGGGCGATCTTCGCCGCCTGGCGCACGCGCGCCGGCGACGTCCCTCCGAAGACCCGGCGCTTGCCGAGCGCGCGATCCAGATCGATCGCGGCGAGATCGCGCAGCGTCATCCCGGCAGAGGGCGAGATCTCCTTCAGTCCGCGCCCGGACGCGAGCGCCGCCGCGACGTGCTTCCCGACGAGCGCGTGCGCCTTGCGGAACGGGACGCCCCGCGCGGCGAGAGCGTCGGCGAGCTCGGTCGCGAGGATGGCGCCTCCTTCCGCCGCCGCCCGCATCTTCGGACGGTCGAGGGAGAGCCCGCCGACGAGAGCCACCAGGGCGGGAAGCGCCGCCGCGAGGACCGCCCGCATCCGGAAGAGCGGCTCCTTGTCGAGCTGGAGGTCCTTGTCGTAGGCGAGCGGAATCCCCTTCAGGACCGCGAGCAGGCCGGCGAGCTCGCCGACCGCGCGCCCCGCGTGGCCCCGCACGAGCTCGAGGACGTCCGGGTTCTTCTTGTGCGGCAGGCGCGACGATCCCGTCGCGAGCGCGTCGGGCAGCTCCGCGAACCCGGCCTCGTCCGACGAGAAGAAGATCACGTCTTCGGCGAGGCGCGACAGGTGCGAAAGAAGGAGCGCGGCGGCGTAAAGATAGTCCGCCCCCCCGTCCCGGTCCGACACCGCGTCGAGCGAGTTCGCGGTCGGCCTCGCGAAGCCGAGATCGCGCGCGAGCGCCGCGCGATCGACCGCGATCGGCGATCCCGAAAGGGCCCCGGAGCCGAGCGGGCATGCGTCGGCGCGCGCGGCGGCTTCCCGGAAGCGCCCGGCGTCCCGCAGGAGCATCTCGACGTACGCGAGGCACCAGTGGCCGAACGTCACCGGCTCGGCGCGCTTGCCGTGCGTGTAGCCGGGCATCGCCGCCGCCGCCTCGTCTTCGCCGCGGCGCGCGAGAACGGCCGCGAGCGCGAGCGCGTGCCGGCGCGCCTCGCGGAACGCGTCGCGCAGCCAGAGGCGGAGGTCGGTCGCGACCTGGTCGTTGCGCGATCGCCCGGTGTGGAGCTTGCCGGCGGCCTTTCCCGCCGTCTTCTGGATCGACGCCTCGACGAACGCGTGGACGTCCTCGTGGCCGTCGGACGACTCCGGCGCGCCGGCGCGCGCCACCCGCTCGAGCGCGCGCCTCAGGCGCGTCTCCTCGCCCCGCGATATCGCTCCGGCCTGCCGGAGCGCTGCGGCCCAGGCGATCGAGCCGCGCACGTCGTGCGCGAGGAGCTCGCGGTCGAAGGCGAACGAATCGTTGAAGCGGCGAAGCTCCTCCGACGGCGGCGCGGCGAACCGCCCGCCCCAGAGGTCACGTCGCTTTCGCTTGCTCGGGGGACGAGGATTTCCGGATGGCGTCGCGGCTCGCCCCACCAGAGTCTCGACCGCGCCGCCACCCGGCGCCTCGCGGCGCTTCGCTCCCGCATCGCGAACCTCCTCCCCTCGGTTACTTCGGGGAGACTCTTCGCGATGCGAAGAGCCCCCGAGAACCCGATCGCGCGATCGTCCGCGCGCGACTTCGGATTTCAGCGACTCCCTCACTCCAGACCTCGATTCAGGGCCGTCCGAGCGGTCGCCATCAGCGCTTCCCCCCCGCGCGGCGCGGCGCGGAGACCTCGATCGGGGGGAGGCGGCGTCGGCCGCGCGTCGGCAGCCCGAAGAGGCGGATGAACCCTCCGGCGTCGGCCGGCGTGTATCCGGCCATGTCGAACGAGGCGAGCGCCGGATTGTAGAGAGACGACGGGGACGTCCGGCTCGCGACCGACGCCGATCCCTTGTAGAGCTTCACGACGACGGTGCCGTTGACGTTCCCGGCGAGCGAGGCGAAGAACGCGTCGAGCGATTCGCGAAGCGGCGAGAACCACTGGCCGTAATACACGATCTCCGCGTACCGGACCGCGAGCCGCTCCTTCTCGTGCGCGGCGTCGCGGTCGAGCGTGATCGATTCGAGCGCCCGGAGCGCCGCGACGAGGATCGTCCCGCCGGGCGTCTCGTACACGCCGCGCGACTTGATGCCGACGAGGCGGTTCTCGACGAGGTCCACCCGGCCCACGCCGTGCCGCCCGCCGACGGCGTTCAGCCGTTCGATCAGGGCGGCCGGGCCGAGAGGCTCGCCGTCGACCGCCACCGGAAAGCCTTCTTCGAACGCGATCGCGACGCGTTCCGGCGCGTCGGGCGCGTCTTCCGGCGCCACGGTCAGCCGGTAGATCGACGGGTCGGGCTCCCAGGCCGGATCTTCCAGTTTTCCCCCTTCGTGCGAGATGTGCCAGAGGTTCCGGTCCCGGGAGTACGGGTCCTTCTTCGTGGCCGGCACGGGAATTCCGCGGGAGGCGGCGTATTCGATCGCGTCCTCGCGCGAGGCGATCGACCATTCGCGCCACGGCGCGATGACGGAGAGCTCGGGCGCCAGAGCCTGGTAGGCGAGCTCGAATCGAACCTGGTCGTTGCCCTTGCCGGTGCACCCGTGGGCGAGCGCGTCGCACCCCGTCGAGAGCGCCGCCTCCACCTGCTTCAAGGCGATGAGCGGCCGGGCCGCCGCCGTGCCGAGGAGATACTCCCGCTCGTAGACCGCTCCCGACCGGAGGAGCGGAAAGAGATAGTCGCGGGCGAATTCGTCGCGCGCGTCGACGAGGACGAAGTCGGCCGCGCCCGTGCGGCGCGCCTTCTCGGCGAGACCGTGAGTCTCCTCCTGCTGGCCGACGTCGACGGCGACCGCGACGACCTCGCAGCCGTAGTGTTCCTTGAGCCAGGGAATGATGACGGACGTGTCGAGCCCTCCCGAATACGCGAGCGCGGCGCGGCGAACCGTTTCCTTCATGCGGGTCTCTCCTCCGAAAGAATTCGATCGAGCGCCCGCACGAAACCGGCGAGCGCGCTTCTCGGAATGATGTACGGGGGAAGCAGGCGGATCACGCGCTCGCGCGCCGTTCCGACGACGAACCCGAGATCGAGGAGCCGCCGGGCAACCGGGCCGGCCGGGCGGTCGAGCTCGATCCCCCAGATGAGGCCGGCGCCGCGAACGTCGCGGACCGAGGGATTCCGGCGCGCGAGCGCCGCGAGCGCGGAACCGAGCCGGCGTCCGGCCGCCTCCACCCGCGCGAGCAGGCCTTCTTCCTCGATCGCTTCCAGGAACGCGAGCCCGAGCCGGCACGCGAGCGGGTTTCCGCCGAACGTGGTTCCGTGGTGGCCGGGGCGGACGACGCCGGAGAGCTTCTCGCCGACGACGACGGCGCCCAGCGGAAGCCCCCCGCCCAGCGCTTTCGCGAGCGTGACGGCGTCCGGCGACACGCCGGCGCGCTCATGGGCGAACAGCGTCCCCGTCCGCCCGAGCCCGCACTGGATCTCGTCGAAGATCAGCGTCGCGCCGCTCCGGTCGGCGGCCTTCCGCGCGGCCCGGAGGAACTCGTCCGAAAGCGCAATGACGCCCGCCTCCCCCATCACGGGCTCGAGCAGGATGGCGGACGTCTTCTCCGTGACGGCCGCGGAGAGCG
>DATFVB010000114.1 GCA_035260525.1 Thermoanaerobaculia bacterium | reverse complement strand
GAGGAGGCCCCTCATCCGGATGAGGTCGATGACGCCCTTGAGCATGGCCTCGCGTCCCCAGGGCAGCTGGAGCACGAGCGGATTCGCGTTCAGGCGCGAGCGCATCATGGAAACGGTCCGGTCGAAGTCGGCACCGACGCGGTCCATCTTGTTGACGAACGCGATCCGCGGGACGCCGTAGCGGTCCGCCTGGCGCCACACCGTCTCCGACTGGGGCTCGACCCCCGCGACGGCGTCGAAGCAGGCGACGGCCCCGTCGAGCACCCGCAACGACCGCTCGACCTCGGCGGTGAAGTCGACGTGGCCCGGCGTGTCGATGATGTTGATGCGCACGTCCTTCCAGAAGCAGGTGGTCGCCGCGGACGTGATCGTGATTCCGCGCTCCTGCTCCTGGACCATCCAGTCCATCGTCGCGGTGCCCTCGTGCACCTCGCCGATCTTGTAGTTGACCCCCGTGTAATACAGGATGCGCTCCGTCGTCGTCGTCTTGCCGGCGTCGATGTGCGCCATGATCCCGATGTTGCGGGTGTCCTTGAGGGAGTGGGTGCGCGGCATGATTCAGTTCAGCTCGGCTCGATTTACCAACGGTAGTGGGCGAAGGCCTTGTTGGCTTCCGCCATCTTCAGGGTGTCGTCTTTCTTCTTCATCGCGCCGCCCTTCAGGTTCGACGCGTCGAGGAGCTCGCCCGCGAGCTTCTCGCGCATCGTCCGCTCGCCGCGCGCTGCGGCGTACTCGATGAGCCAGCGGATCGCGAGCGATGTGCGGCGGTTCGGACGGACCTCGACGGGGACCTGGTAGGTCGACCCGCCGACGCGGCGCGACTTGACTTCCAGCGCCGGCTTGACGTTCTCGACCGCCTTCTTGAAGACCTTCATCGGGTCGTCCTGGGTCTTCTCGGAAACCATCTCGAGCGCTCCGTACAGGATCCGCTCGGCCACGCTCTTCTTCCCCTGCTTCATGACGGAGTTGACGAACTTCGTCACGAGCTGGGAGTTGTAGACGGGATCGGGCAGGATTTCGCGCTTGGGGACTTCTCTTCGTCTCGGCATCGGTTAAGCCTTCGGGCGCTTCGCGCCGTATTTGGAGCGGCTCTGCTTGCGGTTGGCGACGCCCACGGCGTCGAGCGTTCCGCGGATGATGTGGTAGCGCACGCCCGGCAGGTCCTTCACGCGGCCGCCCCGGATCATCACGATCGAGTGCTCCTGCAGGTTGTGGCCGACGCCCGGGATGTACGTCGTCACCTCGGTGCCGTTGGTGAGGCGCACGCGCGCGACCTTGCGAAGCGCGGAGTTGGGCTTCTTCGGCGTCGTCGTGTAGACGCGCGTGCAGACGCCGCGCTTCTGCGGCGAGGCGTTCAGCGCGGGGCTCGCCGTCTTGTAGCGGACCGCCTCGCGACCGCGCCGGACCAGCTGGGAAATCGTCGGCATTCTCTTCGACCTCCGAATCCGCCCGGGCAAAGAAACTTCACGCGGCGGCTTCGATTCTTTCGTCTCCCCGGCCTCCGGGTTTTGCCGCACCCGTTGGCCGAGATCGATCGTCTCCCTGTCTTTCGGATAACTCCGAGAGTCCCGGGGAAAACCCGCTAATACTAAGAGTCTAGGGGCTCTGTGTCAAGCGCAAAGACGCCCGCGCGACCCGGCGGTCGCTCCGCCGGAGAGCGACCTGACTCCGGCGCGAACCCCGTCTGCGCCGAATTGCGGGCCGGGCCACCTTCGTCGATCGCCGGAATGCCTCCCGGGTTCCCCGAAAAGGGCTCCCGATGCCGGTGAGATGCTCTCGGCGACCGAGATCCGCGCGCTCCCGGATCGCCCCCCCGGTGAACAGAAATCGCCGCCGCCCTTTCCCGAAGATCCTGTACGCCTCGAATCGGCCGGTGATCCTGATCGTACCGGCAGGTCCCTTCCAGCCATACAGATACGTCATTTCTCGGGCGACGGCGGATCTTTCGCCATCTCCCGTGTGAGACGAATCGAAACATGCGTCCGTTGCGGAAACGAGTAGGGCAGAAGAGAAGGAAACCGCCCCGCGGCCACCGACCGGACGAGCGGAAGGTCCGGCCCGTGGTAAGCCTCGACGATGTATCCCCGCCTCTGCAGATCGAGCAGGACCGCCGTTTCCTCGATCACGTAACTGCGAAGGAAGCCCCGGGTCTCTCGGGACAGAGAACCGTCGGACGTCCCTCGGGTTCTCGCGACGTATTCGTCGACCTCCCGCCTCAGGGCGGAACGAAAACCGGAATCCGCTTCCCCGGACTCCCCCAGAGCTCGAATCGTTTCGCAGACTTCCGGCGCTCCGAGGAGGTCCGCCCAGTCCAGAAACCCGGCGGAGACCGAATCGCTCTCCGCCAGAACGCGCTCGATCCGCCGCCGCACGGCGGACGCCTCCGACGCGGCCCCGCTCGAAGCCTCCCCTTCGGACGCGCCCTCCAACGCCATCCGGTTCCAGCGGGCGAGGTACGAACCCTCGACGACCACGATCTTTCCCGCGTGCGCCGAAAGCCAGGCGAGCGTCGCGGCGAGGCGTCCGCTGTTGGAAGCGGAGGAGCGGTGGCTCAGCCCGAGAGAGGCCGCGGGCCGGCCGTGGTCGAGAAAGGAAGCCAGCCGGGGACCGTGCGAATGCGCGGGATCGATCTCCACGGACCAGCCGCCCATCGGCCCAGCATACCGAATCGAGGGAACTCCGCCCGGGTTTTTGGTACGGTCCGTTCGATGCGAGTGACCGATCTCCGCACCGGCGGTGAATCCGGATCGCGCCGCGCGTCGGCAAGAGTCGAATGGGAGGACGGGGATCGCCCGCCCCTCGACCTCTTCTTCGAGACCGAACCGGGGCCTTGGGACGATTTCGGGGCGGAGCCGAATGCTTTCCTGCTCGCCTGCGCTTTCCCGGCGATGCGGCACCGGGAGAGGCGGATCTTCATCGAGGGCGCCGTCTGCCCGGTGCTGTGCGAAGGGCTCGCGTCCGCCGCGCGGGTCCTGGAAGGGTGGTATGGGCCTCCCCGGCGCCTGCCGGCCGTCGAGCCCTCCCGCGGCTTCGCCGCCGCCGTCCCGGCGAGGCCCGCCCGCGCGGGAGTCCTGTTCTCGGGAGGTGTCGACTCGCTCCACCTGATCCGCTCGAATCGCCGGACGTTTCCGGCCGGTCATCCCCTCTCCTTTTCCGACGCCGTCTGGGTCACGGCCTGGGACGCCCCCGAGCGCGGAACGGCGGCCCTGAGACGCGAGGTCTCGCGCCCGCTCGCCGAGACCGGAATCGCGCTCAGCCACCTCTCCTCCAACCTGCGCCTCCTCGACATGGACCTCGAGTTCTTCGCGCGCGAGTACCTTTCCGCCGCGTTCCTCTCGGGAGGGCATCTCCTCCGGCGCCTTTCGTCCCTCTCGATCGCCTCGACGGCGCCCGCGGACCGAGCCGCACCGTGGGGCTCGCATCCCCGGCTCGATCCGCGGTTCGGTTCGGCCGCACTGTCGGTGCGGCACGAGGAGGGGGGCGTTGCGCGGCTCGAAAAAATGCGATCGGTCGCTCGCTGGCCGACGGCGATCGAGACACTGCACGTGTGCAACGACGAACCGGAAGGAGACCGGCTCAATTGCGGAAGGTGCGAGAAATGCGTCGAGTCGATGACGGAGCTGATCGCGGTCGGGCGCGCCGGCCCGTGGCCGACGTTTCCCGACGTCGACGTCACCGCCGAGGCGATCCTCTCGCTCCCGGTTTTCCAGGACGTCGCCTCCGCGTGGCAGACGCTGCCCGATCCGCTCCGCGAAGCGGGGCGCGATGATCTCTCGCGCGCCGTCGTCGAAAAGCTGCGCGAGCGCGAAGCGGCTCGGCGATGGCACGAGAACCGGAACTGGAGCGGTTGGCTCCGTCGCGCGGATCGCCGCTGGCTCGGCGGGCGGCTCGCCCGGGCCTACCGCCGGGCTCGACCGGGGTCGGGGCGCGGAGAGCGGGCTCCGCGCTACGCGCCGGGATCGTCGGCCGACGGGCCATAGATCGACGGGACCTTCGCTCCCATCGGGCGCAGATAGGCCGAGAGCTGGCCGCGGTGATGGATCGCGTCGAAGAGGAAGCCGAACAGCATGTCGCCGAGCGGCGCCTCCCACGCGACGTTGCCCCCCATCAGGAATTGCGCCTTCTTTTCCCACGCGGTGTCGTCGATCTGCGTCAGCCGGGAACCGAGCGCCGCGAAGTTCTTCTCGAAGGCCGCCACCGCTTCCGAAACCGCCGGGGCCGGCTTCTGGACGAAATCGACTTTCCCGTGGTCGACGAGCTCGCAGGCGTCGCCCCATTCGCTCGCGAGGGTCCACACGAGATCCGCCGCGGAGTTCGAACGCGGATGCGGCCGATACGCGCCCTGGTCGGCCGGAATGGCCCGCATGACGCGGAGGAACTTCGGCTTCTCGGCCTCGAAGCATTCCCGGAAGTATTCGCGAACGGTCTTCATGGCTTCTCCTCCTCGAGAGAACGAATGATCTCCGGATTCCCGCGCCGGAGCAAGGGCGCGAGAAAAGCCCCGGCGTTTCCGCCGGGGCTCGCTGCATCCTTTTCCCTCCCGGGTGCGCGGCGAAGGCCGGGGCTTCGCACCCTGCCCCCATCCCCTCCCCATATGGGGAGGGGTGGCCGAAGACCGGGGGCTTCGCACCCTACCCCCCTCCCCTCCCCACGTGGGGAGGGGTGGCCCAAGGCCGGGGAAGGGTACGCGGCGAAGCCGCGCCTAGATCTCCTCGTCCGCCTCGAAGTCGGAATCGGCTTCCGCGAGCGCGAGGTCGTCCAGGTTGTCGGTCAGGAACTCTTCGACGACCGGCTCGATCTCCGGGATGTCCTCCTTCTCGAGGACGACGTCGCGGTAGTAGCTCATGCCGGTGCCCGCCGGGATGAGGCGCCCGACGATCACGTTCTCCTTCAGGCCGCGGAGCGAGTCGACCTTGCCGGAGATCGCCGCCTCGGTCAGCACGCGGGTCGTCTCCTGGAACGACGCCGCCGAGATGAGCGAGTCCGTCGAGAGGGATGCCTTCGTGATTCCCAGCAGCAGCGGTCGGCCGATCGCCGGCTCGCCGCCGGCGGTGATGACGCGCTCGTTCTCCTCGGTGAACCGGAACCGGTCGACCTGCTCGTCGATCAAAAACTCCGTGTCGCCGACCTCCTCGATCTTGACCGACCGCATCATCTGGCGGACGACGACCTCGATGTGCTTGTCGTTGATCGCGACGTTCTGCGAGCGGTAGACCTCCTGGATCTTGTCCACCATGTAACGCTGGAGCTCCTTCTCGCCGAGGATCGCGAGCACGTCGTGCGGGTTGATCGGTCCGTCGATCAGCGGATCGCCGGCGTGGACCTTCTCGCCGTCCTGGACGTTGACGTGCGTGTAGCGCGGGATCAGGTACTCCCGGACCTCGTTGTCCTCCGAACGGACGATGATCTTGCGGAGGCCCTTCGTGATCGGGCCGTACTCGATGGCCCCGTCGATCTCGGTGATGATCGCGGGCTCCTTCGGCCGCCGAGCCTCGAAGAGCTCGACGACGCGGGGAAGGCCGCCCGTGATGTCCTTGGTCTTGGTCGTCTCGCGCGGGATCTTCGCCAGCGTGTCGCCGGGATGGATCTCCTGCCCCTCGGTGACCATCAGGTGCGAGCCGATCGGGAGGAGATACTTGCGGTCGGGCTTGCCGTCGGCGGCCCCCTTCGTGTGGATGACGAGCTGGGGCGACCGCTTCTCGGCGCCGAGGGACTCCACGATGATGTTCTGGGAGAGTCCCGTGACCCGGTCGGTCTCCTCGCGGAGGTTCTCCCCTTCGACGATGTCCTTGAATTCGACGCGCCCGCCGACTTCCGTGAGGATGGCCGAGGTGAACGGGTCCCACTCGACCAGCTCCTGGCCGGGCGCCACGTCCTGGCCTTCGGTCACCTTCAGGTTCGAGCCGTACACGACCGAGTAGCGCTCCTTCTCGCGCCCCTTGTTGTCGAGGATCGTGATCTTTCCGCTGCGGTTCACGACCACGAGGCTGCCGTCCTTGCGCGCGACGGTCGTGACGTTGAGGAACTTGACCTTGCCCGGGTTCTTCGCGACGTGCTTGGACTGCTCGGTCACGCGGGAGGCCGTGCCGCCGTAGTGGAACGTCCGCATCGTGAGCTGGGTGCCGGGCTCGCCGATCGACTGCGCGGCGATGACGCCGACCGCCTCGCCGATCTCGACGAGGTTGCCGGTCGCGAGCATCCGTCCGTAGCAGCGGCGGCAGACGCCGCGGCGCGTCTCGCAGGTGAGCACCGAGCGGATCTTGACGCGCTCGATTCCCGCCTCCTGCACCGCGGAGGCGAGCTCCTCGGTGATCTCGTCGCCGATCGACAGGATCTTCTGCTCCGTGAGCGGATCGAGGATGTCCTCCTGGGCGACGCGCCCGACGATGCGGTCGCGCAGCGCCTCGAGGATGTCGCCCCCTTCCATGATCGCGGTGACCACGATGCCGTCGGACGTCCCGCAGTCCTCCTCGATCACGATCACGTCCTGGCCGACGTCGACGAGGCGCCGCGTGAGATAGCCCGAATCGGCCGTCTTCAACGCGGTGTCGGCGAGGCCCTTGCGGGCGCCGTGGGTCGAGATGAAGTACTGCAGGACCGAGAGGCCCTCGCGGAAGTTCGCGACGATCGGGTTCTCGATGACCTCGCCCGAGGGCTTGGACATGAGGCCGCGCATCCCGGCGAGCTGCCGCACCTGCTCCTTCGATCCGCGAGCGCCGGAGTCGGCCATGATGTAGATGGGGTTGAACTCCTGGCCGGACTGGTCGGACCGCTTCATCTCCTTGAACATCTCGTCCGAGACGGCTTCCGTCGTCCGGTGCCAGATGTCGATGATCTTGTTGTGGCGCTCGCCCGCGGTGATCACGCCGGAGGAGCGCTGGCTCTCGACCTCGAGGACCTCCTTGTTCGCCTTGTCGACCAGGTTGACCTTCTTCTCCGGGATCAGCATGTCGTCGACGCCGATCGAGATGCCGGCCTTGGTCGCGTAGAGGAAGCCGGTCTCCTTCAGCTCGTCGAGCATCTGCACCGTCGCCGCCGCGCCGTACCGCAGGTACGAGAACGTGACGAGGTCGGAGAGCCCCTTCTTCTTGAGCAGGCCGTTGATGAACGGGAACTGCGCCGGGAGCGCGCGGTTGAAGATCACGCGGCCGACCGTCGTGTCGATCAGCGCCCGCTCGATCTTCTGGATCTCCGCGTGGATGATGTCCTGGTCGTTGTACTGCGTCGTCAGGTCCAGATAGTCGCCCGTGTAGCGCACGCGGATCGGCGTGTGGGTGACGACCTCGCCCTCGGCGTGCGCGAGCATCACCTCGTCGAAGTCCGCGAAGATCCGCCCCTCCCCCTTCGTCCCGGGCCTCGCCTTGGTCAGGTAGTAGCAGCCGAGCACGAGGTCCTGCGACGGGACGGCGAGCGGCCGGCCCGAGGCGGGCGAGAGGATGTTGTTCGAGGAGAGCATCAGGAGGTGCGCCTCGATCTGGGCCTTCGGCGACAGCGGAACGTGGACGGCCATCTGGTCGCCGTCGAAGTCGGCGTTGAACGCGGGGCAGACGAGCGGGTGGATCTTGATCGCCTTCCCCTCGACGAGCACCGGCTCGAAGGCCTGGATGCCGAGGCGGTGGAGCGTCGGCGCGCGGTTCAGGAGCACCGGGTGGTCCCTGATGACCTCCTCGAGAGCGTCCCAGACCTCCACGTCGCCCTGCTCGACGAGCTCCTTGGCCGCCTTGATGGTCGGGGCGAGGCCCTTCTTCTCGAGCCGGTTGTAGATGAACGGCTTGAAGAGCTCGACGGCCATCTTCTTCGGGAGGCCGCACTGGTTCAACTTCAGCTCCGGGCCGACGACGATGACCGACCGGCCGGAGTAGTCGACGCGCTTGCCGAGGAGGTTCTGCCGGAACCGCCCGGTCTTCCCTTTGAGCGTGTCGGAGAGCGACTTGAGCGGCCGGTTGTTCGACCCCTTGAGCACGCGGCCCCGGCGGCCGTTGTCGAAGAGGGCGTCGACGGCCTCCTGCAGCATGCGCTTCTCGTTCCTCACGATGACTTCCGGCGCGCGGAGCTCGAGGAGCTTCTTCAGCCGGTTGTTCCGGTTGATCACGCGCCGGTAGAGGTCGTTCAAGTCCGAGGTCGCGAAGCGTCCGCCGTCGAGAGGCACGAGCGGGCGGAGCTCCGGCGGGATGACCGGGATGACGTCCATGATCATCCACTCGGGGCGCTGGCCCGATTTGCGGAACGAGTCGATGACCTTCAGGCGCTTGGCGGCCTTCTGCTTCTTGATCTGCGAGGTCTCGGTCTTCATGACCAGGCGGAGCTCTTCGGCCTGCGAGTCGACGTCGACCCGGCGCAGCAGCTCCTGGATCGCCTCGGCGCCCATGCGGGCCACGAAGACGTCTCCCCATTCGCCGCGGACCTCGCGGTAGCGCTCCTCGGAAAGGAGCTCTTTCTCCTTCAGGTCCGTCTCGCCCGGGTCGATCACGACGTACGACTCGAAGTAGAGGACCCGCTCGAGGTCGCGGAGCGACATGTCGAGCAGGTGCCCGATGCGCGAGGGCAGCCCCTTGAAGAACCAGACGTGCGAAACGGGCGCGGCGAGCTCGATGTGGCCCATCCGCTCGCGGCGAACCCGCGACTTCGTGACCTCGACGCCGCACTTGTCGCAGACGACGCCGCGGTGCTTCATCCGCTTGTACTTGCCGCAGAGGCATTCCCAGTCGGTGATCGGCCCGAAGATCTTCGCGCAGAAGAGGCCGTCCCGCTCCGGCTTGAAGGTCCGGTAGTTGATCGTCTCGGGCTTGGTCACCTCGCCGAAGGACCACGACCGGATCTTCTCCGGCGAGGCGAGCGACACCCGGATCGAGTTGAAATCCTTCAAGCTGGTCGGTTGATTCATCAACGTGAGCGTTTCCAATTGCCCACTCCTTTCGAACTCTGGCATCGTTCCGGTTACCGCTTCAGCAGCTCGACGTCCAGGCACAGCGATTGGAGCTCGCGCACCAGCACGTTGAACGACTCGGGGAGGCCCGGATCCTCCGGCACCTCTCCCTTCACGATCGACTCATAGACCTTCGACCGTCCTTCGACGTCGTCGGACTTCACCGTCAGGAGCTCCTGGAGCGTGTAGGCCGCGCCGTACGCCTCCAGGGCCCAGACCTCCATCTCGCCGAACCGCTGCCCGCCGAACTGCGCCTTGCCGCCGAGCGGCTGCTGCGTGATCAGCGAATACGGCCCGATCGAGCGGGCGTGGATCTTGTCGTCGACCAGATGCGAGAGTTTCAGCATGTAGATGTAGCCGACGGTGACCTTCTGTTCGAAGCCCTCACCCGTCATGCCGTCGTAGAGCGTCGTCTTCCCCGACGACGGGAGGTTCGCGTCCTTGAGAAGCGTCTTGATCTCCCCTTCCGACGCGCCGTCGAACACGGGGGTGGCGACGTGGAGGCCGAGCGCCCGCGCGGCCCACCCGAGGTGGGTCTCGAGGATCTGCCCGACGTTCATGCGGGAGGGGACGCCGAGCGGATTCAGCACGATCTCGACCGGCCGGCCGTCCGGCAGGTACGGCATGTCCTCTTCCGGAAGGATCCGGGAGATCACGCCCTTGTTCCCGTGGCGGCCGGCCATCTTGTCGCCGACCGAGAGCTTCCTCTTCATCGCGACGTAGACCTTGACCAGCTTGATGACGCCCGGCGGGAGCTCGTCCCCCTTCTGGAGGAGGTCGATCCGGTCGGCGTTGACCTTGTTCAGGACCTCGATCTGCGAGTCGGCCCGGGCGAACACCCTGCGGACCTCGTCGCGCGCGGCGTCGTCCTTGAGACGAGCCGAGAGGAGCTCCTTCTTCGAGAGGCGGGCGACGATCTCCGGCGTGAGCTTCGCGCCCTTCTTGGCGACGACCTCGCCGCGGCGGTCCTCGACGTCCTCGAGGAGCGTCTTGCCGTCCAAGATCGACTGGACCTTCTTGTTGGCTTCCTCCCGGATGATGCGGATCTCGTCCTGGCTGTTCTTCTGGAGCTTGGCGATCTGGTCTTCCTCGATCTGGAGCGCCCGGACGTCCTTCTCGATCCCCTTGCGGGAGAAGATCTTGACGTCCACGACGATCCCCTCGATTCCCGGAGGACACTTCAGCGAGGCGTCGCGCACGTCGCCGGCCTTCTCGCCGAAGATCGCGCGGAGGAGCTTCTCCTCGGGGGTCAGCTGCGTCTCCCCCTTCGGGGTGACCTTGCCCACGAGGATGTCGCCCGGCTTGACGTTGGCGCCGATCCGGATGATGCCCGACTCGTCGAGGTCCGCCAGCGCGTACTCCGACACGTTCGGGATGTCGCGGGTGATCTCCTCCGGCCCGAGCTTGGTGTCGCGCGACTCGAGGTCGAATTCCTCGATGTGGATCGAGGTGAAGTAATCCTCCTTGACCATCTTCTCGGAGATCAGGATCGCGTCCTCGTAGTTGTAGCCGCGCCACGGCATGAACGCGACGAGGATGTTGCGCCCGAGGGCGAGCTCGCCCTCGTCGGTGCACGGGCCGTCGGCCAGCACCTGGCCGCGGGCGACGCGCTCGCCTTCGACCACGATCGGCTTCTGGTTGATGCAGGTGTTCTGGTTCGACCGGCGGAACTTCACGAGCGGATAGATGTCCGCGCCGAATTCCTTGCCGGCGACCCCTTCGCCTTCCTCTCCCTCGACGCGGACGATGATCCGCTCCGCGTCGACCTGGTCCACGACGCCGCCGCGCTTGGCGAGCACGACCGCGCCCGAGTCGCGGGCGACCGTGCGCTCGAGGCCGGTGCCGACGAGCGGGGCCTCGGCCTTCAGCAGCGGGACCGCCTGGCGCTGCATGTTCGATCCCATGAGCGCGCGGTTCGCGTCGTCGTGCTCGAGGAACGGGATCAGGGCCGCCGCGATCGACACGAGCTGCCGCGGGGAGATGTCCTTGTAGTCCACCTTGTCGCGCTCGACCGAGATGAACTCGCCGTTCAAACGCGCGATGACCCGATCCTCCTTGAGCCTCCCGTGGTTGTCGGTCTCGGCGTTCGCCTGGGCGATGACGAAGTTCTCCTCTTCCCAGGCGGAGAGATAGAACGCGTACGGCTCGGCCTCGGCCGCCTTGCGGTGGCCGGAGCGGACCCGCTCGTTCTCCTCCTCGAGCTCCTTCTTCTCGACGATCGACCCCAGCTTGAACTTCGTGTCGCCCACGCGCGTGACGCGGAAGTGGTCGAGGACGCGGCCGCGCTCCACCTTCTTGTAGGGCGTCTCGATGAAGCCGAAGTCGTTGATGCGCGCGTAGCACGACAGCGACGAGATGAGGCCGATGTTCGGCCCCTCCGGCGTCTCGATCGGGCAGACGCGGCCGTAGTGCGTCGGGTGCACGTCGCGGACCTCGAACCCGGCCCGCTCCCGCGAAAGGCCGCCCGGCCCGAGGGCCGAGAGCCGGCGCTTGAGCGGGAGCGGGC
>DATFVB010000113.1 GCA_035260525.1 Thermoanaerobaculia bacterium | reverse complement strand
CGGTCCCCCTCTCCAGCTGGAGAGGGGGTGGCCGAAGGCCGGGGGTGAGGTATTGGCTCTCGGCCGCGGCCGAGAGTCAATACTTGTCCAGGTACCGCTCCGTCTCCCAGGGCTGGACCTTCGAGATGTACTCCGCCCATTCCGAGCGCTTCGCCTCGAGGAAGTGCGTCAGGATGTGCTCGCCAAGGAAGTCTTTGACGACCGAGTCCTTCTCCAGGTTGTCGCACGCTTCGGAGAGATTCGCCGGCAGCTCGTCGATCTTCAGGCGACGCTTCTCGCGCTGCGACATCTCGAAGATGTTGCGGTCGATCGGCTCGCCCGGGTCCATCCGCTGCTTGACCCCGTCCATGCCGGAAGCGAGCATCGCGCCGAACGCGAGGTAGGGGTTGCAGGAGGGATCGGGCATCCGGACCTCGATGCGCGTCCCCATGCCGCGGCGGGCGGGCACCCGGATCATCGGCGAGCGGTTGCGCATCGACCAGGCGACGTTGACCGGCGCCTCGTAGCCGGGCACCAGCCGCTTGTAGGAGTTGACGAGCGGGTTCGTCACGGCGACGAAGGCCGTCGCGTGCCGCAGGATCCCGCCGGTGTAATGAAGGGCGGTCTTCGAGAGCTCCCACTTCGCCTTCGGGTCGAAGAACGCGTTGTTTCCCTTCGAGTCGAGGAACGACTGGTGGACGTGCATCCCCGAGCCGTTGACCCCGAAGATCGGCTTCGGCATGAACGTGGCGTGGAGGCCGTGGTCGAGGGCGACTTTCTTGACGATGAAGCGGAAGGTGGAAACGCGGTCGGCGGTCGTGACGGCGTCGGCGTATTTGAAATCGATCTCGTGCTGCCCCGGCGCGACTTCGTGGTGCGCGGCTTCCACCTCGAAGCCCATCTGCTCGAGGGCGACGACGATGTCCCGGCGGGCGTCCTCTCCGCGATCGACGGGCGTCAGGTCGAAGTACGCGCCCTCGTCGTGCGTGTCGATCACCGGGCTTCCGTCGGGGCCGCGGCGGAAGAGGAAGAACTCGGCTTCCGGTCCCGTGACCATCGTGTAGCCGAGCGCGGCGGCCTTGTCCATCTGCCTTTTCAGGGTGAGGCGCGGGCAGCCGGCGAACGCGCTGCCGTCCGGGTTGTGGACGTCGCAGATCAGCCGCCCGACCCCCTCCTCCTTGTGGTACCAGGGAAAAATCGCGAACGTGTCGAGGTCCGGCACGAGGTTCATGTCGGACTCCTCGATCCGGGTGAATCCCTCGATCGACGATCCGTCGAACTGGATCTCGCCGTCGAGCGCCTTCGCGAATTGCGACCGCGGGATCTCGACGTTCTTGATGATGCCGAGGATGTCGGTGAACTGGAGTCGCATGAACCGCACGTTCTCCCGTTCGCAGACCTTCAGGATCTCCGACCTCGTCAGTCCGGGTCCCGCCGCGTCGAACTTCAACACCTTCCCCCCCTTGCCGCCGTTGCCCTTCGCCATCGCGTCCTCCTTTTTTTGCATGGACTGCGGGATTCTATGGTCACGAGGTCGAAAGTCAACCCCGAAGCGACGAAGTGACCGCTGAATCCTGCACAATTTGCACAGTCTCATGTGCATTCACGCGCGTTCGTCCGGGACAGCGGGTGCGGGGCGCCGCCGGAAGGACGCGTAGAGCGGGATTCCCAGGGCGATCAGGGCGAAGGCGGCGGAGGCCTCCAACACGTTCGTCCGAAAGGCGTTGCCGAGGAGGAGCAGCATTCCCGCGACGAAGAGCGCCGGGACCGCCGGGTAACCCCACGCGCGATAGGGACGGGGAGCGTCGGGGAGCTTTCGCCGGAGCACGAAGAGCGAGACGGCCGTGAGCGCGTAGAACAGCGCGTAGCCGCTGATCGCCATGTTCGTCAGCTCGTCGAACGTGCCGCTGCAGGCGAGGACCGAGGCCCACACGGCGGCGATGACGATCGACACGACCGGAACGCGGGTCCGGCGGCTCAGCCGTCCGAACGGCGCGAAGAACAGCCCCGCCCGGGCCATCGCGTAGGGCAGCCGCGTCACCGCGAGAACGACGCCGTTCAGGCCGCCGACCACCGAGACGAGGAACAGCGCGCCCGTCGCGGCGGAAGCGCGTCCGCCGAGGAAGACCTCCGAGGCCTTCGTCGCGACGGGGGCCGCTTCGGGATACCGCGTCGAGCTCGACGCGGCGATCTCGGCGGCCGGCAGCGCGTAGAAGTACGCGGCGTTGACGGCCGCGTACGCGAGCACGACGAGGACCGTTCCCGCGAGGATCGCGCGCGGCAGGTTCCGCTCGGGCCGGGCGACCTCTCCCCCGGCCATCGCGACGTAGTTCCACCCGCTGTAGGCCCAGAATGCCCCCATCGTCGCCGCGCCGAACGCCGAAAGCCCCGCGGCCGGAAGCGTCCCGACCGGCGAAAAGTGCGCCCACGACCCGCCGCGCGAGAAAAAGAAGACGCCGATGACGATCGCCGCCAGACCCGCCACTTTCGCCGCCGTGACGACCGTCTGGAAAC
>DATFVB010000112.1 GCA_035260525.1 Thermoanaerobaculia bacterium | reverse complement strand
ACGGGAATCGGGTTCGACTCGCAGAAGTTCGCCCGCATGAGCGGGAAGAGCCGGGCGTGGATCTCGCGCGCCGCGGCGAAGTTCCCGGCCCGAGCCTCTTCGACCATGCGCGAGAAAGCGCCGGGAGCTTCGTTGGAGACGACCGCGATCGCGCCGTCGGCGCCGAGCGCGATCATCGGGAGCGCGAGCGAATCCTCGCCGGAAAGCACCGCGAAGCGTTCCGGGCGGCTCCGCAGGATCTGCGAGGCCTGGTCGAGGTTCCCGGACGCCTCCTTCACGCCGGCGAAGCGCGGGTCTTCGGCGATCCGGAGGACCGTATCGGGCAGGAGGTTGACGCCCGTGCGCCCGGGCACGTTGTAGACGACGATCGGGAGGTCGACCGCGTCGGCGATCTCGCGGAAGTAGTCGCGCATCCCGGCCTGCGTCGGCTTGTTGTAGTACGGCGTCACGACGAGCAGCGAATCGGCGCCGGCGCGGCGGCACCGGCGAGCGAGCGCGACCGTCCGGCGCGTGTCGTTCGTGCCCGCACCGGCGACGATTCGGACGCGCCGCGTCGACTTCTTCGCCTCCTCGACGACGATCCGGACGACGAGCTCGTGCTCCGCCGGGTCGAGCGTCGCCCCTTCCCCGGTCGTCCCGCACGGCACGAGGCCGGCGACTCCCTCTTCGATCTGCCATCGGACGAGCCGGCGCAGTGCCGCCTCGTCCACGCGGCCTTCGGAGTCGAAGGGCGTCACGATCGCCGTGAGAACGCCTCCCAGTCGGTTTTCGGTCATGGCCTGCTCCTTTCGAAGAAGTCGTCGAAGGTCACGGGCCCCTTCGGCCCGGTCTCGACCATCCATTCCGCCGCGCGCACGGCGCCCGCCGCGAAGATCCGCCGCGATCGCGCGCGATGGACGAGCCCGAGGCACTCGTCGGGCCCTTCGAAGAGCACCTCGTGCTCGCCCGGCTGCCCGCCCTGGCGGAGGGCGGCAATCGGGGGCGCCGCCCCCGCCGGGCGCAACGGCGCGATCGTCTCCGCGAGAAGGCGCGCGGTTCCCGACGGCACGTCCGCCTTCTTCGCGTGGTGGCGCTCGACGATCCCCGGCTCGAACTCGGGGAACGGAGCCAGCATCCGGGCGGCCTCGGCGACGAGACGCCTCAGGACCGCCACGCCGATCGAGAAGTTCGGCGCCGCGAGAAAGGCGACGCCGAGGCGAGCCGAGAGCGCCCGCGCGGCGGCGGGGTCCCAGCCGGTCGTCCCGCAGACGGTCGGAACGCCCGCTTCGAGGAGGGTTTCGACGTTGCCGCGGGCGGCGTCGGGACGCGTGAACTCGAAGGCGACGTCGACCCCGCGCGCCGCGTCGAGCCGGTCTTCCCGTCCGATTCGCGCGACCGTCGCGTGACCGCGCTCGGCGAGCATCTCTTCGAGCGCGCGTCCCATCCGGCCGCATCCCACGATCGCCGCCCTCACGCGCATTCCTCCGCGCGCCCCTCGATTTCCTCGAAGAACGTCCGGTGGAGCCTTTCGAGCGCGGAGCGCACGCTCCCCTCGTCGATCACGAAAGTCAGGTTCGTCTCGCTCGCGCCCTGCGAGATCATCACGACGTTGATGTCGTCGAGCGCGGCGAACGTCTTCGCCGCGATGCCGGGTGTCGTCCGGAGACCGCGTCCGACGACGCTCACGACGGCGAGGCCTCGGATGGTCTCGACCTCGCAGAAGCGGCCGAGGTCGCGGACGACGTCGTCGACCGGCGCCGACGCCGAGACCGTCGTCGAGATCGAGATCTCGCTCGTCGCGATCACGTCCACGGGAACGCGGTGCTTCTCGAAGACGGCGAAGATCCTCGAGGCGTACCCCTCCGAGAGCAGCATGCGGGGATTGCGGGCGAAGATCGCCGCGGCTCCCGGGCGCGCGGCCAGCGCCCGGACGCCCGTCCCGCCCGCGTCGCGGCGGATCTCGGTCCCCTTCCCGCCGGGCCGGGCCGTATTGCGGATCCGCACCGGGATGCCGCTCGCGACCGCGGGACGAATCGTCGCCGGATGGAGGACCTTCGCGCCGAAGAAAGCGAGCTCCGAGGCCTCGGCGTAGGAGACCTCGGGCACGAGGCGCGCCGCGGGAACGACGCGGGGATCGGCCGTCATCAGCCCGTCGACGTCCGTCCAGATCTCGATCACGGAAGCTCCGAGCGCGGCGCCCAGGAGCGAAGCCGAGTAATCGGAGCCGCCTCGCCCGAGCGTCGTCGTCTCGCCCGCCCGGTCCCGCCCGACGAAACCTCCCGTGACGGCGACGCCGTTCCGGGCGAGACTCGTCCGGAGAACGGCCGTGTTCGCGGCGATGGCGCTCTCGTCGGCGACCGCGGCCCCGAAGTCGGAGCTCGTGGCGACGAGCTCGCGCGGGTCGTGCCAGGTCGCCTCGCACCCGCGGGCGCGCAGGGCCGCCGCGACGATCCGCGACGAGAGGAGCTCGCCCGCCGCGAGAATCGCATCCCGAGTCCGGCCGGAGAGCTCCCCGAGGAGCACGACACCGGACACGAGCTCATTCAGGCGTCCGAACGTCAGCGAGATCTCCTCGACGAGCCGCGAGGCGTCGCTCCCGGAGATCCCCGCCTCCTCGACCGTGCGGAGGTGACGGTCTTCCAGGGCCCGGAGCCGGTCGCGGGATGCCGTTTCGTCGCCGTCTCGGGCGGCTTCCGCCGCGGCCGCGAGGGCATCCGTCACGCCGCCGAGCGCGGAGATCACGACGAGGCGCCCTTCGCGCCGCCGGGAGGCGACGATCCGCGCGACTTGACGGATGCGCGCTCCGTCCTCGACGGACGTTCCCCCGAACTTCATGACGATCAATTCGCCGCCTCGCCGGCAGCGCATTTCGCCGCCTCGCCGGCAGCGCATCGCACCGTCTCTCCCGTCGTGCATCGCGCCGCCTCCGCGCTCCCGGCCGCGGCGCGGCCGACGAGCCCGCGCGCGGCGAGGAGCTCCGCATTCTCGAGCGCCGCTCCCGCCGCTCCCCGGACCGTGTTGTGGACGAGCACCGTGAACCGCGCGTCGAACCACGGGTCGCGCCGGAGATTACCGGCGAAGACGGCCATCCCGCCCTCCCGCTCGACGTCCCGGGCCGGCTGCGGACGGTCCGGCTCGTCGAGGACGACGATCGGGGCTTCGGGCGCCGAAGGAAGGCCGAGGCGCTGCGGCTCGCCCCGGAATTCGGCGAGCGCGCTCCGGATCTCCGAGAGCTCCGCGGGCCTCTTCAGCTTCACGAAGACGGATTCCGTATGGCCGTCGCGAACCGGAACGCGGTTGACCGAGACGGAAATCGGAAAATTGGCGCGGAGGATCTTGCCCGGCTCCTCCTCGATCTTCTCCTCTTCCCCGGCGATGTGCGGAATGACGTTGCCGGCCGCGTCGAGCGACGCGACACCCGGGTAGCCCGCGCCCGAGAGGGCCTGGAGCGTCGTGACCGTCACATGGGCGATCCCGAAGAGCCTTTCCAGTGGAGCGAGCGCGAGCGCGAGGCCGGCGACACAGCAGTTCGGGTTCGTCACGATGCCGCCGCCGCCCGAAGACCACGGCTGCCGGGGAAGGAGGTCGATCGATTCGGGATTGATCTCGGGGACGAGGAGAGGAACGGCGGGATGCATGCGAAAGGCGGAGGCGTTCGAGACGACGACGTGGCCGTCCCGCGCGTATCGCGGCTCGGCCTCCCGCGCCGTCTCCGCATCGAGGGCGGAGAAGACGACCGTGGATGCGAGCGGCTCGCCGACGCGCCGGACCGTCAGCCGCGCGGCCGCCGCCGGGATCGCGCCCGGCAGGATCCATCGCGCCGCCTCGCCGTAGCTCCTTCCGGCGGACCTCTCGGAGGCCGCCGCCTCGGCGAGCTCGAACCACGGGTGGCGGTCGAGGAGCTGCACGAATCGCTGCCCCACGGCTCCCGTCGCCCCGAGGACTGCCACCGGAATCCTGTCTGCCACTCTCCCCTCCTCCCGAAAAACGCCGCAAACGAAAAAGCCCGCCTTGCCGGCGGGCTTCGTTCAGTGCGGTTGTGCTTTTTTTGGGTTTATCCGAACGAAATCCCGCCGCTCTCAGGCTTGCGCTTGAGCTGCTTCTTCGACTTTCGAACCGTCGGAAGCGCGGAGCGGAATTTCATTCGCGGATCAGTGTGCCCGAGAAGAATTTTCCTGTCAACGGATTTCTCGTCGAGAGAACGGCGCCCGCGTTCACCGCTTTCCTCCGGGCGCCGCGTCGAGCGCAGCCTGGACGACGGGCTTCGCCCACTCGGGCACCGATTCGGGGGCGCACATCTCCGCGATCCGGCGCCTCCGCGCGTGCAGGATGAGCCTGGGAGAGGGAGCAACGCCGTCGCTCGGGTCACCCTCGATGCTGTTGTCGTAGATCCAGAGCTCCGTCAGGCGAGGCACCAGCCGCACCAGATTCGTCCGGCTGCTGTCGTATCGGCTGCGGATTCTCGCCTCGGGAATGTCGTGTCCCCCTCGAGCGACCCGAGCGCGGACCCGCGCGACGTGCAGATCCGGAGTCGTCAATCCGACGTACCACACGCGAACCTCGAGCCCGGCGGCGGCGGCCTTCTCGAGACGAGCGGTGATCGTCCGGCCACCGAGAGTGGTCTCGAAGTTGAAATCCGTTCGGTTTTCGATCGCCTGATCGAGGCGCCGAGCGCCCTCCGCCCAGGCGGCAGCGTTGGCCTCCTCGGGCGACAGTCCCGGGTCGTGTTCGAGGATCTGCCGCGTCGCCTCGTCGGGATCGAAGTATTCGGCGCCCGTGGCGTGCATCATCGCGCCGAGGATGCTGCTCTTGCCGGCCCCGTTCACTCCGGCGAGGACGTAAATTCGGCCCGTTCCGGGTGGATCAGCCGCCATTCCGGGCGGCGGCGACCGCGGCCTTCGCGAGCTCTTCCGGCGACGCCTCGAAAGCCGTCTGGGCCGCGCGCCGCGCCTTCGATCCCTGCATCCGGTCGACGAGCGCGTCGAACTTCTGCGTCAACGCGCCGAGCCGAGCATTCCGCGAGCGGCTCAAGCTCTCGAATTCTCCGATGGACACCATCACCGCCCTGGGAGAGTCGTGCTTCTCGATCACGACGCGGCCTCCCTGGACGGCCTTCTCCAGATAACGGCCGAACTCGTTCTTCGCTCGAGTCGCGCTGACCGAGACCACCTCGCCGTCCGACGGCCGCGCCCGAGAACCGACGCCGGCGCCGATCCGCAGCGCTCTCTCCAGAGCCTCCGGCGCCACCGGACGAACCAGGGGCTGGACGGCCCCGAGCTCGGCGGCCGCCAGAGCCGTCCGGTTGCTCCACTCGTTCAGAACGAGGATCACCGGCACGTCCACGGCTTTCGATCGCAGCGCGCGGACGAGGCCGAGCGAGTCTTCGTCGCGTATGCGGACGTCGAACAGAATCGCGTCATAGGCTTCGCCCGCCGCCCGTCGAATCGCGGTGGGGCCGGCGCGAACCGCCTCGATCTCGAACCCGCGGCCGGAGAGCCGCCGTGACGCGGCGGCCGAGGCCGCGCTCTTACGGCCGATCGCGAGAATCCGGATGCCGCCGCCGATCGCTGCCATATCAGCCATTTTAGCTATTTTAGCCAAATAGGCAAGCCAGAGAGCGAGACGGCGAGAGCTCGTCGAGGCGCCGCCGGCCCCGAACGGATCGACCTTCGCGCGCCGCCGTCAGCCTTCGCGCTCGAGGAAGTCGTTCTCGATCGGAACGCCGCTCTCGGCAAGGCGGCAGAGCCGCTCCCACTGCGCCGCCTTCTTTTCGAGGAAGACGAGCAGGCGCTGGCGCGAATCCGCGCTGATGCCCTGGTGCTTCAACCGATCGTGCTCGGCCTGGAAAGTCCAGAACGCCTTGTCTTCGCCCCAGAAGATCGAAGCGGTCTGGTCGTTGAACCGCTTCTGGCTCACGAGGGCGTTCTTGAACGCGGTCAGGAGATTTCGGACTTCGTGGATCTTGTCGAGCAGCGGATCGTGCGACATCGTCAGGCCTTCTTCCCTTTGTTCGCGCGGAACTGGCCGAAGTCGACCTCCATCTCCCACAGCGCCTGATCGCGCCAGCCGTGGTCGACCGGGCCGAACCAGGAGATGTAGTGCCGGCCGTCGCGCCGGACGGACACCTGGCGGATCGGCAACCGAGGGTCGTCGCCCCGGTGGCCGCGCGCCATCGAGCGGCGGATCCGCTCCTCGCCCGCCGGGCTGAATCGGGGATGATTGAACCGGGATTTCGTCAAGCCGGGAACCTTCGCCTTCCTGCCGGCCGTGCCGGCGCCGGGGAGCATTTCTCGCGCCGGTTCGTCGTCGAATCGGTTATCTCGGTTCGAATTCAGCAGCCGGGCTGTCGAAAGGCGAGCGAGGCGAGAAAGTGATCATAACATCCTCGGTCCCCGGCGCTGCGCCCCCGCGGCCCGTGCTACCCTGACCGCACGAAACCCGCGACACTTCTCCTCGCTATCCTTCTCCTGGCGTTCTCCGGATGCGTCACCGTGACGCTCAATCCGAGGCGGGAGCGGGAAGTCCGCGTGTCGGGAACGGCTTCCGCACGATCGGCGCCGGCAGAGAGCTCAGCGGCGTCGAAAGCCGCGACCCCGGCTGCCCGGTAGCGAAGTCACTGCCCGCGCAGGCGGTACGGCCCCTCGAGGAGCTCCGCGACCCGCGCATGCTCCCGGCTCCAGCTCGCCCACACCGCCCGCGCCCACTCCTCGATCCGGCGGTCGCGCTCGATTCCCTCCGGCGCGGCGAGAAGGTCCGCGACGCCGAGGGCCGCGCGCCCGTCCGGCGGCGGCAGCGCCGGCCACTCCTTCATCCGGTTGCCGAGCTCCATGTGCGCCCGCTGGACGCGCCGCCCGTCCCACCCCTTCTCCGCGAGGAGATACAGGCCGATCAGCCCCGCCGCCGTCGCGATCGGCTTCGGGTTCTCCGCGGCGTGCTGCGCCGCGTACGCATCGACGGCGTGCTGGTGGATGAACACCCCGCCCGCGCGCGTCAGCGTATAGCGACAGCTCGTCGAACAGGTCCCGGCAGCGCTTGGAAGCGGGAAGCGGCGCGCCGCAGGAAGCACAGAGGACGTCCATCCCGGGATTGTCCGTCACTCGGGTTCGAGAGCCGACCCCACAGTTCACCCTCTGCTCTCGAGCCGCGCCTCGCTCCCGTTTCGTTGAATAATCGAGGCCGCGTGGCCTCGACGTCCAAAGTTCCCGTTCGGATCGACCGCCTCCTCGCGAGGCTCGAAGCCGCGCGCCGGGAGCGTGGCGCGCAGGAGCGCGTCGATGCGATCCTGGCAAGGCTCGAGAAGGCGACGTTTCGGGACCCGGAGGCCCTCGTCCGGTTTCACGACGCTCTTCTGTACTTTTCGGCTTTTCCGAGCCGGCCGTCCGTGCGGCGGCGAGCCGAGTCGATCCTGGGAGCTTTCGCCGCGCGCGTCGCGTCCCTCGGAGCCGATCCCGCCGCTCTCGAGGGCGGCGGGCACTCGGGAATCGCGCAAACGTCGGTCACGACGACGTTCTCGTTCGATCTCCTCCGGGCGCTGCGACGCTCCCGCGGGAAGAGCCTGCGGATCGCCTGGGAGCTGCAGAATGCCCCCGACCGGCTCGGCGCGGGACTCGCCCGCTTCCTTCCCCTTCTCGAGGAAGAGGCGCTCGTCGACGCCAACGTCCCCTACGCCGCATGGCTCCGGGCGGCGCGAAACCGCGACGCGGTGTCGTGGCTCCTCTCGCGTTTCGAAAGCCTGCCCGAGACTCCCGCGGAACGGGCAGAGCTCTTCGACGCTCTCGCGCTGCCCGTCACCTGGGATCTCGGCCGATCTCCGTGGAGCCGGACCCGTTTGCGGGTTCGCCGCGGCCCGATTTTCTTCCACGGGAAGACTCTCCTCGCCCGTCGGGACATCGACCTTCGCCGAGAGATCGCCGGCCCCCGGCTGCCGGTCCGGCGCCTGGCGTCGGCGGCGGGCCTCCGGACGCTCGACGCCGCGCGTGCCGCCCTCGCGACGCGCTACCGCGAGTTCTACGGGTTCAACCACGGCGACGCCGCGCGTGTCGTCGAAGCGGACGCCGGACGCGGGCTCCGCATCCATTTCTTCGGCCTGCCGCCCGCCCGCCGTCTCCCCCTGCGGGGGGCCTCCGCCTTCCTGATCGTCCGAAACGGAGTTCCGATCGGATACGGGGACGGCTTCATGCTGTTCGAGCGCGTCGACCTCTCCTTCAACGTCTTTCCCGAGTTCCGCGACGGCGAAACGGCCTTCGTCTTCGCGCGCCTCCTCCGGGCGTATCGCGGGAGGTTCGGCGTCACGGTGTTCTCGATCGATCCCTACCAGATCGGCCTCGAGAACGAGGAAGCCATCGGATCGGGCGCGTTCTGGTTCTACCGCCGCCTCGGCTTCCGCTCCGTCTCGACCCGGATCGAAGGGATCGCGCGCCGTGAAGAAGCACGCGTCGCGCGACGCCCCGGCTACAGAAGCTCTCCGCGAACGCTGCGCGCGTTCGCCGCCGCGGGCATGATTCTGGACGGCGGGGATTCCGAAGCGCGCGAGTGGGATCGCTTCCACATCCGCAATATCGGCCTCGCCGTCGAACGGAAAATGGCGGAGTCGGGACTTTCGGCGCCGAAATTTCGAGTCCGCTGCGCGGCCCGGCTCGCGCGCCTCCTGTCGGCCGGCCCCGCGCGGGAAGGTTCGGCCGGCTCGGACGCTTTCACCTCTCTCGCCTGCGTGCTCGATCTCGTGCCGGGGATCGCCCGGTGGGACGCCGCCGAACGGGAGTCCCTGGCGAGGATCGTCGATGCAAAGCAGGGCCCCTCCGAAGGGCGCTACGTGCGATTGCTCCAGAAGCACGCCCGGCTTCGGAGAGAGCTCCTCCGGCTGGGCGCGAAAGCCCGGACGGCATAGCGCGACTTTTCGCGAACAGGAAACGCCCGGCGGCCGGTCTACGGCTTGCGCTTCAACGTCGACCGCTCGGTCGGGCCTTCTTCGATCTGCATCCCGGTGACGCTCTCGCCGTCGCGCTGGAACTCGACGAAATACCCGGGCGGCGCGCCCTCGATGCGGAAGCGGGAGGCCCCGACAGGCGTGAGAAGGAACTCGCGGCCCTCGCCCAGCACGACCTGCAGGGCGGCGCCGCGGCGCCGGACGACGAACTCGTGGCCGTCGGGACCGGCGTAGGCGCCGGCGAACCGGTCGAGCTCGGCCTCCGGGATCGCGACCTCGGCCGCGCGATCGTCGCGAAGCGCGAACGGGACCGGGACGATCGCCGCGACGCAGCTCGTGTCGAGGCCGGCCTCGGTCCCCGACTCGATCAGCGCCGCGGCGACACGGCTGATGCACTCCTCGGCCCCCTTCTCCCCCTCGTAATCGTGGCCGGCTCCGGGGATCACGACGCGCTTGGCGTGCGGGAGATGCTTCGCCGCGCTCTCGGCGTCCGCCGCCGGCGTCACCGGATCGCGCTCGCCCGAGACCAGGAGGGCAGGCGCCTCGGACTTCACGGGGAGATCGAAGCCGGGCGGCACCTCGCCCCGCGGCCACTCGGCGCACGCGGCTTTCTGCACGCGCGTGCGGAAGTCGCCGAGGAACGTCCCCCGCGCCTCGGCCTCGGCCTCGGCGGACGTGAAGAACGGCACGTCTTCCGCGCAGGTCACCGACAGGAAGAAGCCGTCGGAGAGCGACGCCGCGAGGTTTCCCCAGAGATACGCCCCTTCGGCGAGCCGCGAATAATCGCCGCCGGCCGCCATGTGCGCCTGGAGCGGGATCTGCGCCGCCGTGATCGGCAGGTACAGCATGTAGCGGATCGTCTGGGCCGCCGCGCTCCGGCCGAGCACGATCTTGCGCGGCTCCCCGGTCTTCGCGTCTTTGATCGTCACCTCGGCCGGCTTCGCCTCGAGCCGCGAGAGGAGGCGAGCGACGTCGCCCCGGACGTCCGGAAACGACGCGTGGCAGCCGGCGTCCTTCGCGCACGCCGCGATCACCTGGTCGAGCGCCCTCTGCGCGTCGCGAGCGAAGAAGAGGGGCGCGCGGGTGCCCGGAGGGACGACGCTCTCGAGGACCGCCGTCCGCACGTGCCGCGGGTGCCGGCGCATGTAGACGAGCGCCGCGAACGTCCCGTAGGAGCCGCCCTCGAGGTTGATGCGATCGTAGCCGAGCGCGGCGCGCACGTCATTCACGTCGTCGACCGCGTTCGCCGTCGTGTAGAGCGCCAGGTCCGCGCGCGGCTCGAGGCGCTTCCGGCATTCGCGGACGCCCGCGGCGGGGAGGAAGCTCTCGAGGAAGCCGAGCACGCCCGCGTGCCCCTGGAGCGACGGGCACTGCAGGCCGTTCGAATCGCCCGTGCCGCGCACGTCGACGAGCACGAGGTCGCGCTTCCTGTTGATCTCCGCGTTTCCCGCGGCGGCGCCCGCCGCCGCCTCGACCGCCGACTCTCCGGGCCCGCCGGCGAACAGGAAGACGGGATCGGGCGCGCGCTCCGA
>DATFVB010000111.1 GCA_035260525.1 Thermoanaerobaculia bacterium | reverse complement strand
GCGGCGCGTCCGCCGCGAGATCGTAGAGCGTCACGAACCACACGATCGCGTCGGGAGCGCGCCGCAGCGCGTGCTCCTCGACGACGAGGTCCTTCAGCGGGTTCGGCGTCTGGTAGCTCAGGTTGTACGCGCGGAGCGTTCGGCCGCCGATCGTCGCGCCGAGCCGCGTCATCTGCCCCGGGATCGCGTCCCGCGCGGGGGAGAACAGGTCGAAGGAGCCCGAATCGCCGAGGACCGCGACGCGGTACTCGTCCGGACGCTTGGGCCTCCCGATCTCGTGCGCGTCGAGAAGCGGCTCGAGCCTCCACATCACCGGCGTCGGATAGTCGCGCATGATGTCGAGCCGCGCCGCCGGCGGGACCATGTGGCGGTAGATCGAGAGCGACTCGAGGCGCCGGGCGAGCCCCGCGGCACTCTGGAGGAGATCGAAGAAGATGAAGAGCGCGACGGCCTTCCCGGCGACGCGCAGGACGTAGCCTTTCGTCATGCGCGAATCGAGAACGGGCGACCGCTTCCGTCCCCGCATGTCCGCGGGTGAGTCCGTACGCGCGACCGAAGATGCGCCCGCTTCCATGGAGGCCCCGGAGAGCGAGTCAAGCGGCGCGGCCGCAGACGCGTCCGCTTCAACTCGCGACTCGCATCGGCGTCGTCATTTGCCACTGTCGTCGAGGTATTTCTCCCGGCAGCGCGTGCGCGAGATCTTGCCGCTCGAGGTCTTGACGAGCCACATCGGGGGAACGACCCGCACGTCCCGCGCGACGACGTCGCTCCCGTGGGCCACGGCCGCCCGCACCCGCTCGGCGACCGCGGCCTCGTCGGCCCCCGGCTCGGGCTCGACGAGCACGACGACGTCTTCCGTCCCGGTCCGCTCGTTCTCGACGCCGAACGCGACGCTGCGCCCGGGGTGAACGCCGGGGATTCCGTCGGCGATGAACTCCAGGTCCTGCGGATAGACGTTCTTCCCGGCGACGATGATCAGGTCCTTCTTGCGCCCCGTCACGAAGAGCTCTCCTCCGGCGAGATACCCGAAATCGCCGGACAGGTACCAGCCCTCGTGGAATGCGCGGGCGGTCAGATCGGGCCGGTGGAAATATTCGGTGAGCATGCAGTCGCTCCGGAGGGCGATCTCGCCGACGCGGCGCTCCGGCAGGCGCTCGTAGCCGTCGCCGAGGATGACGATCTCCGTGCCCGGGATCGGCGCTCCCGACGACAGCATCGACAGGGCGACGCCGCCCGGCCGGGGCGGCAGGGCCCGCCGCTCCTCGGAAAGCGCCGCGCGGTCGACGACGTCGAGCGTGACCGGCCGGGAGGGATCGCTCTGCGTCGCCGCCGCCGTGTTCTCCGCCATCCCGTAGAGCGTCTGGAGCGCCAGCGGGCGGATCCCGTAGGGCCCGAAGCGGCGCAGGAAGAGCTCGTGGCTCGAGAGTCGCACGGGCTCGGCCATGTTGACGAGCACGCGGACGGAAGAGAGGTCGATGCCTTCGAGCTTCGAATCGGGGATCTTCGTGGCGAGGAAGTTGTAGGCGAAGTTCGGCTGCCAGCAGTGAGTGACGCGGTCGCGGGTGATCGCCTCGAGGAGCAGCACGGGGTCGTGGACCCAGTCGATCGGCGAGAGGATCGACAGCGGGACGCCGCGCAGCAGCGGCTGGAGGAAGCCGGGGACGAGCCCTCCGTCGTGGTAGAGCGGCAGCCAGTTCGCGATGCGGTCGTCCGGGCGGGCGCGCATGACCTTGCCGTAGTTCTCGATCTGGTTCATCACCGCCCGCGAAGAGAGCGCCACCCCCTTCTGCAGACCGGTCGAGCCGGAGGAATGCTGGAGGATCGCGATCGCCTCTGCGTCCTCCCGGAGCGCGCGGGGAATTTCCGGCAGCGACTCCGCCGGGCGCGCGTCGTCGAGCGCGAGGATGCACCGGAGGGCCGGAGCCTCCGCCGCGAGCGGAGCGACGGTGTCGACGAGGTCGCGGCTCGTCATCAGGACCGCCGCGCCCGAGATCTTCAGGAGCGAAGCGACGGTCCGCGCGTAGTACCCGCGGTCGAGCTTCTCCGTCGGCCAGGGAAAGATCGTCGGTATCGCACCGAGGAGCTGCGGCGCGAGCCAGGCCGCCATGAGGAGGGAGCCCGATTTCAGGATGATCACGGCGACCTCGCCGGGGGCCAACCCTTCCCGCCGGAGCCGCTCCGCCACGCCCGCGGCGAGCCGGACGTAGGACCCGTACGTGACCGGCTCGACCTCCCGCCGCGCGTCCCAGACGTGGGCGAACAGACGGTCGGGATCCCGCCCGGCGATGTCGAGGACCCGCCCGAGGATCGTCGTCATCGCCGTCGCGCCTCGATCACCTGCGCGATCTGGACGGCGGTGTCGGCGCGCCCCTGCCCCACGTCGGACGCGTCGACGCGGACGCCGAAGCGCTCTTCCACGAACAGCGACAGGTCGACGAGGCCGAAGGAGTCGATGATGCCGGAGGAGACGAGCGGCTCGGTCGGCGAAAGCGAACGGCGCAGCGCGCGGCCCCAGTTCTCGTCGAGGAACTCCCGAAGCGCCGGGAGGACGTCCGGCGTCACGGGCGCGGATGCACCGCGACCGGCTCCGACGCGTGCACCGGCGCGATCCGGGCCCCGCCGGCCGTCCCGTCGAAGAACGTCTGAGCCATTGCCCAGACCCTGGCGCCGACGAGCCGCCCCGTGACGCGGCCGGTCAGATCCCCGTCCTTGAAATGGATGCCTCCCCAGCGGCGCGACATCCCCGCGGCGTCGGCCGCGTCCGAGAACGTCGGAAACGTCAGTGTCACGTCCTGGGCCGGGCCGCATCCCGGCTCACCGCGGAAGCTGTCCTTCGGAATCGTCACCGACGCCCCGAGCGCGTCGCTTCCCGTGAACGAACGGAGCACCTCGGCAGCCGCGGCCGAGAAGACGCTGTGGCCCGAGAAGTACTCGGGGAAGGGAGGCGTGACGACCGTCGCGAGCTGGTAGGGGCGCCAGAGGGAGGCCGGAATCGTCTGGGTGCCCGCGCACGGCCCCCCCCACGCCACGATGTTCCCGTCGGCGTCGCCGATCTCTCCGCGGCTCGCCAGGTAGTGAATCGCGGTCACCGGCCGCACCGAATCGTCGGCGAGCTTGGCGTCCCAGGCCGTGATCGACGAGTCGAGCAGAGCGTTGCCGAGCGCGAAGAACATCTTCACGTCCTGATCCAGCGAATGGGCGTCGCGCCGCGAGACGAGCCCGGCGAAGAGACACCAGTGCCCCGGGGGGAACTCCGAGGAAGGCCCGTCGGCGAAGTACTCGGCCGTCGCCTTCTGCTCGTCGGTCAGGTTCGCGGAGATGTCGATCAGCTCCTGGGCCTGCTCGACGTATTTCGCCGATTCGTACTGCGCCGGCGGTCCGGGGCGGAGCTCGTCTCCGCTCTCGAGCGCGAAGGGCGTCACGAGCCCCCACTGCGGCGTCGTGTACTTCTGGATGACGAACCCGCCCGCGCCGTCGGAGACCTCGAGCGGCTGCCAGTGGTTCGGATCGACCACGGCCGCGGGCTCGGGCGGGTTCACCGGCATGTAGCCGGTGGAGTCGGCGTACGCGCCCGGAGCGAGATCGCCGAGCTGGTTCGATCCGTCGTGATGCCGGAACTCCAGAACGGCGGACGCGGCGGCGGCACCCACAGCCGCCGGCGTCGAGCGGCCGGGAAGGGGGACCACGGCCGGGTATCCCTGCTCCGCCATCAGGGAGTCGAAGAGAGAATCGTCCGAGGGGAAGAGGTCCCTCAAGGCGAGCCACGCGGCGAAGCTGGCGGCTTCCGCCTTCTCTTCGGGGGTGCGCTCCGCCTCCGGGCGGCGCCAGCGCAAATGCGGCCGCGTCGGCACCGCCGTCGAGTCGTAGGCCGACCAGGCGTCGAACATGCACGTGTGGACGACGGCGATCGCCCGCGCCACGACGGTCGGCCCCGGCTTGACGTCGCGAATCGCCTGCAGGAGCGCTTCGTTCCAGAGCAGGACCGCGTTGTCGCCGGGCTGCTCTCCCGGAACGGCCGCGTGCAGCGCCGGCGCCGAAAGGACCAGAGCGATCAGGATCGACGGGAGGAATCGGAATTTTTCGAGGCGGTGCATCCTTTTCTCCTGTAGGCGGAGCCGCCCGCAGTATAAGATAGCGACATCGATTCGCGCCCCGGCGCAAATGGAGGAACGAGATGACGACGGCGCCGGCGGCGATGCCGCGAAAAAAAGACTGGATCAACATCACATTCCTGATGCTGACGCCGATCCTCGGGATCCCCGTGACGGCGTGGTACACGTGGAAGACCGGTTTCGAGCCGTGGATGCTCTGGCTCTGCCTCGGCCTCTTCACGCTGATCGGCCTTTCGATCTGCGCGGGCTATCACCGATTCTTCTCGCACAAGAGCTACGAGTGCTCTCCCGCGGTCCAGGCGGTCTACGCCTTCTTCGGGGCGATGGCGGCGCAGAATTCGATCCTCTGCTGGTCGTCGGACCATCGCATCCATCACCAGTACGTCGACAAGGACTGGGACCCGTACAACATCCAGCGCGGGTTCTGGTGGGCGCACTTCCTGTGGGTCTTCTACAAGCCGGCGGAGCCGAAGACGTTCGCGAACGTCCCCGACCTCGAGAAGAATCCGGTCGTCGCGTGGCAGCACCGCTGGTACCGGTGGATCCTCCTGCTCGGGGTCATCGTCATTCCGACCGGCGTCGGCGCGCTCTACGGGCACCCGCTCGCGGGACTCCTCTGGGGCGGATTCCTCCGCGTCGTGATCACGCACCACACGACCTTCTTCGTGAACTCTCTCGCGCATTACATGGGGAAACGCACCTTCAACGCTCGCGTCTCGGCGCGCGACAACTGGGTGCTCGCGCTCGCCACGTTCGGCGAGGGCTACCACAGCTTCCATCACCGCTTTCCCGCCGATTTCCGCAACGGCGTCCGCTGGTACCACTGGGACCCGGCGAAATGGATGATCCGGGGCCTCAAGGCCGTCGGACTCGCGTCCGACCTTCGGACCACCGCCGCCCCCATGATCGAAGGCGCCCGTCTTCATGCCGCCGTCAAGCGCGTCGAGCGCCGCCTCGAGAGCGTTCCTTCGTCGATCGGCGACGAGGTGCGCAGACGGATCGGGATCGCGCGCGAGACGATCGAGCACGCCTTCGAGCTCTGGCGGCAGCATCTGAGCGAGCGCGCGGCGGGGCGCCGTTCCGCGTGGCGCACGACCCGGCAGCGGTCGCAACGGCGCCTCAGGGAAGCGCGCCGGCAGTGGGAAGAAGCCCTCGACCTCCTGGCCCAAGCCGCCTGAATTAGGCAGGCGCGGACCATACGCGCCGGATATCCAGCGGCCGGCGCATCAGCGCCGAACGCGTCGGATCGCCGAGCACGCCAGTGTGAAGGCCATACGGGTTCGGCGGGACCACCGGCGGTCTTAACGTACGCCCCGGTACGCCGCGCCCGCCGGCCGGTCCCGCCGAACCCGCCTTCCGGCATGTCTGGCCGCGCCTCGTTATCGAACAGAGCCGATGACAAACATGCCGATCGGGCCCTTCGCGGCGCGACGAAGTCTCGCGCAATCGCTCGGCGAGACGACTTGCGCCGCGGGAGCGGGAGCGTCGGCGAGGGGGCGGCGGCGTCGCGGTCGAGTCGCTCGTTCGACGAGCTGCGCCGCCGGCACGCGCTCCCGTCCCCCGAGCCAGCTCCCGCGACGGTCGCACGCGCCCGCCCGGGTCGATGCATCGCCGCGCCGAAACTTACCGACCCGCGAGCTTCCAGAACACAGCGACCGATTCCGCCAGGCTTGTTCCGTAGAAGAACACGAAGCTGATCATCACGAACTGAAACGTCACGAACGTCGCTCCCGCGCGGCGGAGCGGTTCCCATCGCGCCGGCTCGCGCCCGGCGCGCGCGCGGCTCCATTGCCGGTGCGCGAAGAGCCCGAGGCCGTGCCAGACTCCCCACACGGCGTAGCCGGCGAAGAGCCCGTGCCAGAGGCCGATCGCGACCATCGTCGCGGTCTGGCACGCGAGCGCCGCGGCCGATCCGGGCAGACGGGGCGCGCGCTTGCGCAGGAGCCGGCCGAGCGGGAAGAACACGTAGTCGCGCATCCAGCCGGAGAGTGTCGCGTGCCAGGACTGCCAGAATTTCGTGATGTTGGCCTTCAGGAACGGCGAGTGGAAGTTCTCCGGGACGGAGAACCCGGCGAGCGCCGCGGCCCCGATCGCGATGTCGGAGTAGCCCGCGAAGTCGAAGAAGAGCTGGAAGCCGAAGAGGTAGACCGACGTCCACATCCGCGGTGTCGAGAGGCCGGCGTGGGCGAAGTCGATCGGCAGGATCGCGATGAAGTCCGCGACAACGAACTTCTTGAAGATCCCGACCGCGATCCGGCGAAGGCCTTCCGCCCCCTCCGCGAAGCGCGGCCGCGCGTACGCGAAGTTCTTCGAGAAGTCCGGCAGGCGGGCGATCGGTCCGGCGATGAGCGTCGCGGGGAACAGGACGTAGAGCGCGAAGTCGGGGAACGCGAGCTCCGGGAAGCCCGGCTTCCTCGCCTCGATCGCGACGTGGATCAGGCGGAACAGGATGTACGAACCGCCGAGCCAGGCTCCCGCCAGGAGGTACCGCTGCGGCAGGTGAAGCGCGCGGTACACGGCGGACTGGAGCGAAACCGCCTTCCAGAGGACGAAGAGCGCGACGAGGAGGGCGACGGCGGCCGAGCAGCGGGCGGACCGGCGGTCCCGTGCCGTGACGGCCCGCCAGACGAGATAGGAGAGCAGGATCGACGGCAGGAAGAGGAGCGCCGAGAGGCGCCGGGCCGTTGCGTAGCGAAGCCCGAGCAGGACGCCGATCGGCACGGACGCCGCGAGCAGCACCGATCGGCGCGTCCGCGCGGACCGGGCCGCGAGGACGGCGACGATCGCCGCCGCGGAGACGGCCAGCGCCGCGCTGCCCGGCGACACGTCAGAACCCCTGATAGATGAAGGGGACCGGCCGGCCGCGCACGAAGATCGCAATCGCCACGAGCAGCAGGAAAAGAAGGAACGCCGCGACGTTCTCGCGCTCCCACCACCGCGGTTCCCGGTGAATCATCGGCGAAAGTCTACCTTCTTCGAGTCACGAGTCGGGAGTACGAGTCGGGAAGTCATGAGTCGCGAGTCCGAGAGTCACAAGTCGAAAGTCGAAAGTCGAAGAGCGAAAACTGAGAGTCGAAAGGCGAAAGTCAAAGGTCGAGGGTTGTCTCGACAAAGCGGAACGGCAAAGGGGATCCCCCGACTCGCGACTCGCGACTTTTTTCTCAGACGATCTCCGCGACGAGCAGCGCGATCGTGTCCTCGAGGGACGCCGAGTCCTTGGTCGACGCATCGGCATCCGCGCAGCGCCGTAGCGCGCGAACGAGCTCGGCCGTCGTGAACCTCCCCGCGCGCTGGTAGGCCTTGTACCAGAGGAAAGGATTGCCCTCGAGAAGGGTCGTCTCCGACGCCAGACGCGGGTGGACGCCCGACTGGTACGCGCCGTAGGAAAGCCCGGAGGTGATCTTCGTCCGCGTCTCCTCGCAGCGCGCCCGGACGACCAGCAGGCGCCGGACCTCCGCGACGAGCATCCCGAAGAAGATCCTCAGCGGATCTTCCGCCTTGATCTCCCGCTCTCCCGTCCGCAGCGCGCGGCCCGAGAGGATCGGCTCGAGGCGCCGCATCGTCTCCGAGCGGTCGCGCGCGCCGAGAGCGTCGAAGAAGGCGTACACGTCCTCGGCGCGGCGGTCTTCGACGAGCGCCTCGACGTCGCGCGCCGCGATCTTCCCCTTTTCGCCCGCCCAGTCGAGGAGCTTCTCGAGCTCGGAGGCGAAGAGGCGCGGGTCCTCCCCCGTGCGCGCGCGAAGCCGTTCGACCGCGGCGGGCTCGATCGCGATGCCCTTCTCGCCCGCGAGCTTCCGTGCGCGCGCGCCGAGCAGCCTCGCGTTCTCGCCGTCGTCTCCGCCCGCCACCCGGATCGAGCCGCCCGCCTCGAAGCTCTTGTAGAGCGCGGAGCTCCGGGGCGGGTCGACGGCGCGCGCGAGGAGGATCGTCCCGGGAACGCCGCCGGAAAGGTGGGCGAGGACGGCGGCGGTCGCGGCGCTCGCCGAACCGCCCCCTCCGGGAAGCTCGCGCAAGATCTCCTCGAGCGTCTCCCTGAGCGCGGGAAGCCGGACCTTCTTCGCCGCGGCGGCGGCCGTCTCCTCCGGCGATTCGTTGTCGATCTGGAGCGCGGCGAGCAGCGCCCGCGCCTTCTTGAACGCCTCCCGGCGGCCGGCGGGAGAGTCCTTCTGCCAGGCAGCGACGGCTTCCTCCGCGAGACCGGCCGGAGCGGCGCGGCCGAACAGGGCGGAGAGGTCGGCCTCGACGAGGCGCCGCGACGAGAACAGCGACCCGGTCGAGAGCGCGTCGGGCAGCCGCGCCGCCAGCGCCTCCTCGGGGATCCGCTCGATCTCGTCCTCGGAAAACCCGAGCTCCGCCCGCTTCTCCTCCGCCGCCTCGTCGACGAAGAACTCGTGCGGCCCGCACACGAGGATGGCGTTGGGCTCCACGGCGGCGCGGGATTTCGGGCTCACGCGGGGATTATCGCGCGACAGAGATCACGGGAGCGCTCTCCGCACGGAATCGAAGCGACGGCTGCGCAACCGCCATGGCGCGGCGAGGCGCGAGCCCGGCGGGATGCGGGCGGCCCGGCCGGCGGGCAAGGCGTACCGGGGCGTACGTTGAGCCCGCCGGCGGGCCGAACGCGCCCGCCCGGCTCGATGCATCGCTGCGCCCTTGTTAGTCGAGAAGGCCCTTCTCCGAGAGCTCCATGCAGTCCACACAGTACGGCGTCCACGGCACGGCCTCGAGCCGCTTCTCGGGAATCGGGTTTCGGCAGTTCGTGCAGAGCCCGTAGCCCCCCTCCTCGACCCGGACGAGCGCCTGGTCGATCTGCTGGAGGAGGACCCTCTCTCCGTCGGAAAGGGAAAAGAGGAATTCCTTCGTGTACGACGAGGACGCCTTGTCGGCGATGTCCTGCGTGATCTCTTCGGAGTTCTCCTGGCCCGCGTCCTTGTTCTTGACCATCTCCTGCGAGAGTGAGTCCTTCTTCTCGACGAGGGCGCGTCGGTATTTCTCGGTCTCCTTCTTCGTCACCTTTGCGGCCTTGGCGGAACTCGACATCCGTCTACTCCTTCGTTAGGGCGCGCGATGATACCGCAATCCCGCCCAAACCGATAGCGCCCTGTACACCTGCTCGATCAGCAACAAGCGCGCCACCTGATGGGGGAAGGTCATCGGGGAAAGCGAGAGGAGCTCGTCGGCCCGCGCGATCACGGACGGCGACAGCCCGGAGGCGCCCCCGACGACGAAAACCAGGCGGCGCGCGTCGCGATCGCGATGGGCGCCCAGGAATTCCGCGAACACGGCCGTCGACATCAGCTTTCCCTTCTCGTCGAGCGCGACGACCCGGTCGCGCGCGTCGATCTCCGCGAGCACGCGCCGCGCTTCCCGCTCCGCGGCCGCGTCGCCGCGGTCCGACTCGGCGCGGACGACGCGTTCCTCGACTTTCGCCCACGGCTCGAGACGGGCGCGATACCGTTCGATCCCCCGCGCGTATTCCCGGTCGTCGGTCTTGCCGACCCAGAGGAAGCGGATCTTCACGAGGAGGCCCTCGCCCGCTTCAGCGGGCGGCGGCGAAGCGGCGGGTCTCGTCTCCGGCGTCTCCCCAGAGCCGCTCCAGCGCATAGAACCGCCGCGACTCCTCGAGGAAGACGTGGAAGAGGACCTCGCCGTAATCGAGCAGGATCCAGCGCGACGCCGCGTACCCCTCGACGGAGATCGGCCGGCGGCCGCGCGTGCGGAGCTTCTCTTCGACGGCGTCGGCGATCGCCTGCGCCTGGCGCTCGGAGGAAGCCGAGCAGATGACGAAGTAGTCGGCGAACGAGGAAATTTCGGCGAGGTTCAGGACGAGGAGATCCGAGGCTTTCTTGTCGAGGGCGGCGGCGATCCCTTCGCGCGCGAGCTCTTCCGCGGTCAGCCGGGACGTCAAATCCGCCCGGTCCCGGAGTCTCTGTAGAGGCCCTGCTTGACGATGTATTCCTCCACCGCCGGGGGCGTGCGGCCCGAAAGCGATTCCCCGCGGGCGGCCGCGCGCCTCACGTCGGTCGAGGAAATTTTCACGCGGACCGAGTCGAAAATCAAGATGGAACTGCGGTTCGCAGAGAGGATCGGGCTCGCGTCGACGACGTCGGGCTCGTACGGCTCCCGCACGAACCCGGCGAGCCGGGCGAGCGACAGGATCTCCCGCGGCTGCCGCCACCGGTCGAATCCGGCGAGAGCGTCGGTGCCGAGCAGAAAGAAGACCTCGTCGTGCGGATGGTCGCGCACGAACGCGCGAAGCGTCTCGACGGTGTAAGACGTCCCGCCCCTCTCGATCTCCGCGAGCGAAAGGATGAAATCACGGCGTCCCGAAAGGGCGAGCGCGAGCATCGCCACGCGGTGGGCCGCCGGAGCCGGGATCGCCGACTCCTTTCCGGGCGCGCGGTTGGCGGGCACGAAGACGAGGAGGTCGAGCGCGATCGCCTCGGCCACGGCGGCGGCGGGACGCAGGTGCCCCTCGTGCACCGGGTCGAAGGTTCCCCCGAAGAGTCCAACTTTCATCGGCGTTCCATTCGCCCGGTTGCAGCGATGAAATCGCTGAACCGGGCTTGCCGTCTCATGAGGCTCCGGCTTCCACCGAAGGCGCGCTCTTCGCTTTCCCGATCTCGAAGAGCGCGTGCACGAGCTCCGGAATGCCCGCGCGCGTGGCCGCCGAGATGGCGTGCAACGGAAGGCCGCGCCGCCGCGCCGCCGTCTCGATCGACGCGAGGCGCTCCGGGTCCGCCGCGTCCGTCTTCGAGGCGACGAGAAGGCGCGGACGCTTCGCGATCTCGGGGGAGAAGGCCGCGAGTTCCTCCTCGATCGCGGCGACGTCCGGCTCGGCGTCGCCCGGCGCCGAGGCGTCGACGAGATGGCAGAGCGCGCGGCAGCGCTCGACGTGCTTCAGGAACCGGATTCCCAGTCCGGCGCCCTCGTGCGCGCCGCGGATCAAGCCCGGGATGTCGGCGACGACGAGGGTGTCGTCGTCGCGCGTCACGACGCCGAGATTCGGCGTCAGCGTCGTGAACGGGTAGTCCGCGATCTTCGGGCGGGCCGCGGAGATCACCGAGATCAGCGTCGATTTTCCGGCGTTCGGAAGCCCGATGATCGCGACTTCCGCGAGGAGCTTGAGCTCGATCGAAAGCCGCCGCGTCTCCCCCGGGAGGCCGGGCTTGGCGAACCGCGGCGCCTGCCGCGTCGAGGTCGCGAAATGCTGGTTTCCCCAGCCCCCGTTCCCTCCTTTGGCCAGGCAAACGCGCTGGCCGGGCTCGGTCAGGTCCGCGAGCGTCTCCTTCGTTTCGGCGTCGCGGACGACGGAGCCGATCGGAAGCTCGATCACGAGGTCTTGTCCCCGCTTGCCGTGGCAGTTCGACCCGAGCCCGTGCTGTCCCCTCCCTGCCCGGTAATGCGTCTGGTGCCGCAGCGGATAGAGCGTGTTGAGGGACGCGTTCGCCGCGACCCAGACGTCGCCTCCGTCCCCGCCGTCGCCTCCCGACGGACCGCCGCGGGGCACGAACTTCTCGCGGCGAAACGCGATGCAGCCGTTGCCGCCGTCCCCGGACGCCACCGTGATCTCCGCCTCGTCGATGAACATCTCGTCGAGACTCTAACAGGCTGCGGCAGGCTGTTGGCCTCGAGCGTCCCACCGTCAGTCGCCCGATTGCCGCGACGAAGTCGCTGAATCGGGCTCGCCGAGTGGAAGCGACAGAGTCGCTTGACTCGGCGCAAGCGAATCGCCGGAAGCGGGAAAACCAAAACGAAAAGCCCCGCCGGAGCGGGGCTCGAAGTCCGCCGGAAACCGCCGGTCAGACTTCCGTCGCCTCGATCGCGATGAAGCGCCCGAGCCGGCCCCGGTCGCGGAAACGCACGACCCCCGGGACCTTCGCGAAAAGCGTGTCGTCCTTGCCGCGGCCGACGTTGTCGCCGGGCTGGAACTTCGTTCCGCGCTGCCGAACGAGGATCGATCCGCCCGTCACCATCTCGCCGCCGAACGCCTTCACGCCCAGCCGCTGCGAGTTCGAATCGCGGCCGTTCCGCGACGATCCCTGTCCCTTCTTATGCGCCATTTCTCAACCCTCGATGCCGTCGATCCGGACCTCGACGACGTTCTGCCGATGCCCCTTCGTGCGGCGATACTGCTTCGTCCGTTTCTTCTTGAAGATGAGCACCTTGCGCGTCTTCATCGGCGAGAGCACGGTGCCGCGCACGCTCACCCCGTCCACCAGGGGGGCGCCCGCCCGGAAGCGGTCGCCGTCGCCGACGAACGCGACTTCCTGGAACACGATCGCATCGCCCTTGACGACCGGCTCGCCGGCGAGCTTCTCGATGCGCACCACGTCGCCCGGGCTCACCTTGAACTGTTTTCCACCCGTCGAGACGATCGCGTACATGGGACCTACCTCCAAACGAAAGCTCGTGATGCTAACAGTTTCCGGGAAAGAGTCAAGTGCCCCGGAGCGCGTCGGCACTGCGCCGTCTAAAGGATTTCTCGGCGGGGCCGTCTTCCGCGCCAAAATTCGTAGACTACGCCGCATGGCTTCGGAACGACTCACCGAGCCCCGCGCGGGCACGCGGAGGGGATTCCTCGCCGGATTCGTCGCGGCGGCGGCGGCGCTCTTCGCCGGAACGCTCTCTGCGATCGCCGCGCGGTTCCTCGGCGGAGATCGGCGAGTCGTCCGCCTCGATCCCGTCGCCATCGGCCCCGAGGCGGCGTTCACGGGTCCGGGCCCGGTCGAAGCCGTGCTCGCGTACGCGCGCCCCGACGCGTACCGGTCGGAGCAGCGCCGCGAGCGGATCTTCGTGGTGCGCGAAGCGGGGGGGCTCGCCGCCCTCTCGTCGACCTGCACGCATCTGGGATGTTCCGTGCGGTGGGATCCGGGTTCGCGGCTCTTCCGGTGTCCCTGCCACGGCGGGACGTACCGCCCGGACGGCACCGTGGCCGGCGGGCCGCCTCCCGCTCCTCTCGCGCGCCTTCCGATCGAGATCCGCGCCGGGCAGGTCTGGGTCCGGCCGACGGAGATCGCGTGAGCCGTTTCGGAGAAGGGTTCGACGAGCGAACCGGCCTTCTCACGGCGTGGAAGCGCTTCGGTGAGAAGCCCACGCCCGCCCGCGGCGGCTGGTGGTTCACCCTCGGGTCGATCGCGCTCGCGATCCTCGCGATCCAGTTCGTGACCGGCTTCCTGCTCGCGTCGGCGTACGCGCCGACGCCCGATCATGCCCGCGCGAGCGTGTCGTGGATCGAGCGCCGCGTGCCGGGCGGCGCGCTCGCGCGCGGCCTCCACCATTGGGGCGCCTCCGCGATCGTCGTCTTCTGCCTCCTCCATCTCGCCCGGGTCTTCTGGCACGGCGCCTACAAGCGGCCGCGACAGGAGAACTGGTGGATCGGCCTCCTGTTGCTCGCGACCGTATTCGCCTTTGCGTTCACGGGGTACCTCCTCCCGTGGGACCAGAAGGGATACTGGGCCACGGTCGTCGGCGTCCGCATCGCCTCGCAGCCGCCGGTCGTCGGACCCGCCGCCGCCCGGTTCCTCACCGGCGGCGACGGGGTGGGCGCAGCCGCCCTTTCCCGGTTCGCCGCGATCCACGTCGTGCTCCTTCCGCTGGCGGCGATCGCCCTCGTCGCCGTTCATCTCGCGCTCCTTCGCCGGCACGGGCATGCGGGCATCCCGTGCGACGACTCTCCGCGCGAGCCGTTCTTCCCGAAGCAGATGGCCCGGGATGCGGCGGCGGCGCTTGCCGTCCTCGCGGCACTCCTGCTCCTCGCGCATTTCCTTCCCGCGCCGCTCGAGGCGACGGCCGACCCGACCGACACCGCGTACGTGCCGCGGCCCGACTGGTACTTCCTTCCCCTCTATCAGCTCCTCCACTACTTCAAGGGCCGCGCGGCGATCCTGGGAACGGTGGGAGTCCCCGCGGCGATCGCCGTCTTCCTCTTCGCGATGCCGCTCCTCGACCGGTCGGGGACGCGGCGGCCGCGCTCGCGGCGCGGATGGATCGCCGCGGGCTCCGGCATCGCGGCCGCGGCGGTCTTCCTCACGGGCATCGCCGTCATCGAAGAGCCGCCACGGAGTCTTCCCGCGACCGAGCCGCCTCCCCCGCCGCTCGCCTTCGTGTCCGCCGACCTGAAGAACTACGATCTCTCGATGGTCGCCCCCTCGATCGCGCGCGGGGGGCGGCTCATCGCCACGAAGAAATGCCTCGAGTGCCATCTGGTCAACGGCGACGGCAACCCGAAGGGAATCGAGTTGAAGCACGTCGCCGAGCGGCGAACGCGCGCCTGGATCCTGGCGCATTTCCGCGATCCGCAGGAGCTCTCGCCGCATTCGAAGATGCCGCCCTACGACGACCTGCCGGCGCGGGACTTGAACGACATGGCGGACTATTTGCTCGCGCTGCCGTAGCTGGCGGGGACCATACATCGAGCGAATACCCGCGTCCTCGACCGCCGTACCCTCCAACGTACGCCACGGGCACGCCTCCGGGTCCGGCGGTCTGTGAGCGCGCGTCTCGCTCGCGTCTGGCCCCGCTTCACCGTCGCCATCCAACGACGCGCGCCGTTATACGCGTCCGTGCGAGCCGCCCGAGGGCTCAACGTACTCCTTGGGTGCGCCTGACCCGCAGGACGGCACACCCGAACGCGTCTATCCAAGTTCCCTGCGCCCGGCACAACCTCA
>DATFVB010000110.1 GCA_035260525.1 Thermoanaerobaculia bacterium | reverse complement strand
CGCGCGGCTCAACGCGACCTTTCCGCGCGGCTCAACGCCGCGACTTCGCGCGGCTCAACGCGACCTTTCCGCGCGGCTCAACGCCGCGACTTCGCGCGGCTCAACGCCGCGGATGCGGGAATCCCCACGGGTACATGGGCGGATCGCCCCAGACGAAGACGGGACGGCCGCCGACCTTCCAGCTCGAGTCGGAGACGACGGCGTTGCGGCCGGCGCCGTCGAGGTCGAGGGCGAAGAGGATTCCGCCGATCCCCGTCGGACTCCCCGCCTCGATCGCCATGGTGTGGACGCCCCGCGCCAGAGCGGGAAGCGCGAAGGAATCCATCGCGTCTCCGGGCCGCATCCCGCCGGCGCCGACGAGACGCCCGTCGAGGAAGAGCCGGTACGCGCGGTCGACGAAGATTCTGGCGCGCGCTCCGGGAACGTCCGCGTCGAGAGCGACCGAGCGCGACGCGGTGAACCGCGCCGGCTGCGGCGATCGGACGTCGTCGGTCGCCCAGATCCAGCGGGCGCGCCCCGTCGCGGACGATTCCATCCGCCGCCAGGCGAGATCGACGGCGCGCGCGGCGGCCGCGGCCGATGCGGCAATGGCGAGGAGTCCCGCCATCGCGCTCCTCTTGACGAAAACGGAACGCACGATTAATATTACCAAGAATGCGCGCATGAGCTCGATCGTTCCCGTCCCCGGACTCGTCTGTCCGAACCTCTCGGAAACGACCCTTCACCCCCTCGAACACCTCGACCCGACCGAACGAAGGAGACCACGATGAGCACCAAATATCTGTTCGTCACGGGCGGCGTCGTGTCGTCGCTCGGAAAAGGGATCGCGGCCTCCTCGATCGGCGCCCTGCTGGAGGCCCGCGGATTCACGGTCGCGCTCGCGAAGCTCGACCCGTACCTGAACGTGGACCCCGGAACGATGTCGCCCTTCCAGCACGGCGAGGTGTTCGTCACCGACGACGGCGCGGAGACGGACCTCGACCTCGGACACTACGAGCGGTTCACGTCGATGACCGGGTCGCGCCTCAACAACACGACGACGGGGCGCATCTACAAGGCGGTCATCGACAAGGAGCGCCGCGGCGACTACCTCGGCAAGACCGTCCAGGTGATCCCGCACATCACCGACGAGATCAAGGAGGCGATGCGGTCGGTCTCCTCCGAGGCCGACGTCGTCATCATCGAGATCGGCGGGACGGTCGGCGACATCGAATCGCTCCCCTTCCTCGAGGCGATGCGGCAGTTCCGGCTCGACGTCGGCCGCGGAAACGCCGTCAACATCCACCTGACGCTCGTGCCCTACATCAAGGCCTCCGACGAGCTCAAGACGAAGCCGACCCAGCATTCCGTCAAAGAGCTCCTCTCGATCGGGATCCAGCCCGACATCCTCCTCTGCCGGACCGACCGGCCGCTGCCGCTCGAGATCAAGCGCAAGATCGCCCTTTTCTGCAACGTGCCGGTCGAAGCCGTCATCACGGCCCGCGACGTTCCGTCGATCTACGAGGTGCCGCTCGCCTTCGCGTCGGAGAACCTCGACACGCAGATCCTCGACCTGCTGAACCTTCCGCACTACGAGCGGGACCTTTCGAAGTGGGAGAGCCTGGTCAACCGGATCAAGTCGCCTCACGGAGAAGTCGAGATCGGCGTCGTCGGAAAGTACGTCGACTACGGGGACTCCTACAAGTCGCTCAACGAGGCGCTCGTGCACGGCGGAATCGCCAACGACGTGAAGGTGAAGCTCACGTACATCGACGCCGAAACGCTCGAAGGGGAGAACTACCCCGAGGACCTCTTCCGCGCCGACGCGATCCTCGTCCCGGGCGGCTTCGGCAAGCGCGGCACGGAAGGAATGATGCGCGCGATCCGCTACGCGCGGGAGAAGAAGGTCCCCTTCTTCGGGATCTGCCTCGGGCTCCAGTGCGCCGTCATCGAGTTCGCGCGCAACGTCTGCGGGCTCGAGGGCGCGAACTCGACCGAATTCGACGAAGAGCCCAAGTACAAGGTCATCTACAAGCTGAGGGACCTGATCGGCGTCGACGCGCTCGGCGGCACGATGCGCCTCGGCAAGTACCCGGCCGAGCTCTCCCCCGGCTCGTTCGCGGCGCGGGCCTACGGCGAGTCTCTCGTGTGGGACCGCCACCGGCACCGCTACGAGGTCAACCAGGAGTACCTCCCCCAGCTCAAGCAGCACGGCCTCTCGTTCACCGGGATGTCGCCGGACGGGAAATTCGTCGAGATCATCGAGATCCACGACGACCATCCGTGGTTCCTCGGCTGCCAGTTCCACCCGGAGCTCAAGTCGAAGCCGTTCGCCTGCCATCCGCTGTTCCGGGACTTCATCCGGGCGGCCAAGGCGCACCGGGCGGCGGCGAAACTCGAGACCGACGCCGCGGCGGCCGAACGGGCGGGCGTTCGAACCGATCGGACTTAGTGGGGCGGCGGGCGAAGGCCCGCTGATAAACTTCCGCCGAATGTCCTCTTCGCGAATCGAGATCGCTCGCGGCTTCGCGATCGGCGGCGGCTCTCCCCCGCTCTTCTTCGCCGGACCCTGCGTCATCGAGTCGCGCAAGCATTCCCTCGCGATGGCGCGCAAGATCCGCGCGGTGGCCGAGAAGACCGGCGCCCGGATCGTCTTCAAGTCCTCGTTCGACAAGGCGAACCGCTCCTCGATCTCCTCGTTCCGCGGCCCGGGGCTCGAGGAGGGCCTCGACATCCTCGCGGAAGTCAAGGAGAAGACGGGGCTGCCGGTCATCTCCGACATCCACGCGCCGGGGCAGGCCGCGAAGGCGGCCCGCGTCCTCGACGTGCTGCAGATCCCCGCTTTCCTCTGCCGGCAGACCGACCTCCTCACCGCGGCGGCCGAGACGGGGAAGCCGATCAACGTCAAGAAAGGGCAGTTCGTCGCGCCGCCGGACATGCGTTTCGCCGTCGAAAAGTGCGCGGCGTCCGGAAACCGACGGGTGATGCTCTGCGAGCGCGGGACGAGCTTCGGATACAACAACCTCGTCGTCGACTTCCGCGCGTTCCCGATGATGGCGGCGCTGGGCGTCCCCGTCGTGTACGACGTGACGCACTCGATGCAGCTTCCGGGAGGAGGCAAGGAGACCGGCGGCGTCAAGCAGTACGCGGCGGCGCTCGCCCGCGCGGCCGCGGCGACCGGATTCGTGGACGGGTTCTTCCTCGAGGTCCACGATGATCCCGACCACGCCAAGAGCGACGCCTCGACGCAGCTCGACGTCAAGCTCCTGCCCCGGCTCGTGCGGGAGGTCCTCGAGATCGCGGAAACCGCGCGCCGCTGACCGGTCAGATCTTCCGGCGCGTTTCGACGAGCGTCGAATCGCCGAAGTAATTCGGAGCAGCGGCCGCGCCGCGAGCGGCGGCGAGCCCGGCGCCCTCCGGCGGAAGGCCCCGGCTGCGGTCCGCCAGGGTAATCTCGGCCGGCCCCGGCTGTCCGAGCCGGATCCGGAGATCGATCCCCTCCGGCGGCACCGTCCACACGATCGCCACTTCCCACCCGGGGGCGAAGAGCCTTCGGCGAACGAGATCCGGCGGCACGCTCTGCCCCCCGATTCGAATCCCCTCCACGCGGACCCCCGCCGGAATCGCCAGGTACACGACCGGCGCGCCCCGCGGTGACCAGAGCTTCCCCGAAACCTCGCGCCCTCCCGGGATCGCCGTGGATTCCCGCACGTCGAATCGGGGCGGCGGCAGTGCAAGCGCCGGCGCGGACGCCGACGGGCCGGTCTCGTTCGCGCCGAGCCAGTCGAACGGGGCGCGCCATTCGGTCCAGCGGGCCGCGGCGCGAAGAGGACCCGGCAACGGCGACCCGCTCGAGACCCACCGCGCGGCCCCGGAATCCGCGTCCCGTGCGTAGGCGAGGCTGAGCGCCTGCGGCGCGTTCGGCGTGAACGCCGGCACGGCCGCCGCGGCGCCGATCGCCGCGGCCCAGAGGAGCGCGGCGGCCGGCAGAATCCGCCTTCGCGGCGCGGAGCACCAGGCGGGAACGAAGAACGAGGCGATCCCGGCCGCGAATACCGCGAGAAGGGGCACGATCGTCATCCCCCCGAGATCGAGGAGCACCTGCATCCGGGGAGCGACCAGCAATCCGGCCGCGACGCCGGTCAGGAGCGAACGATCGACGACGCCGGAAGGCGATCGTCCGGGCGGCAACAGCGCCAGCGCGCCCCCGAAGAGGGCGGGAATCGAGAGGAGGTGCGACGCGGCGGGCGCCGTGACGGAGAGCACGAGAGCCAGGACCGACCAGACGAGCAGGGAGCCCGACCAAAACGCGGGTACCCCGCGGCGCCGCGCCGCTCGACCGGCGACGGCGATCGAAATCAGGACCGCTCCGGCCCAACCGGCGAGATAGTCCGGCTCGAGCCGGCTCTTCCACGGCGTCGGCGATGCGGCGACCGCCCGCATGACCTTCATCGTCAGGAGCGACACGAGTCCCGCCAGCGCCATGGAGACGACGATCCACCCCGCGGCGGCAGCGACGTCCCGGATGCGCATCCCCTCCCTTCGGCGACGGATCAGGACCGCCCCGACCGAGACCGCGAACGCGGCGAGGGCGGCCGGCAACGCCGCGCCGAGCGGCCAGACGATCAGCTTCCCGACGATCGTCGTGAACCCGGCCGGGCCGCGCGGCAGCGCACCGAGGTCCTCGTTCCGGAGCGCCTGCAGCGCATCGAGCGCATTCTGGCCGTGCTGCCCGAGCGTCTCGGGTGAAAGCGCCTCCGCCGTGTCCGTCGACGAGTGATACTGCCGAAACCCCTGGACGAAACCGAACATCAGGCCCACGGCTCCGGTTCGCCGGTACTCCTCCAGGTCGTTCGCGTTGGGGAGGAGCGCCGTCAGCGCCGTGACCGCGGAATCGGCGAAGGGCCCACGGGCCTTCGCCGCGAAGCGCAGGAGCACGCCGGAAGCGGGGCCCGAGGTTTCGGCGAGCAGGCTCGGTCCCCGCGAGCCCCGGGCTTCGAGATTCACGACGACGCGGATCCGCCCGGCAGGATGGGCGTTCACGAACGCCGTCGATCCCAGGAGTCCCGCTTCCTCGCCGTCGGCGAACACGAAGAGAACGGTGTTCCGCCCGGGCGGACGAGTTTTCAGATCGCGCGCGATCTCGAGCAGGGCCGCGACACCCGCCATCGAATCCGACGCGCCGGGCGACGCGGGAACCGAGTCGTAGTGGCTGTTCAGGACGATCTCGCCGGTCGAGGCGGAGCCTTCGGCCGTCGCGATCACGTTCTCGACCTCTCCGCAGGATCGACGAAAGTCGCCGCACACGAAGGCCCTCTGCCGCTCGGGGCGATATCCCATCGCGGCGAGGGTTTCGACGAGCCGGTCCGCGATCCGCCGATTCTCCGAAGAGCCCACCGGATGGGATGCGATCCCGCCGATCAACCGGCGCAATTGCGTGCGGGCGCGCGCCTCCGAGAAGCGATCGGACGACCCGCGGTCGAGCCGCGGCGCCCGGTCGACGCGAACGGCCGCCCAGAGGATCAGGCCCAGGCCGGCGGCGGCCGCGAATGCGCGCCTCATCTCCGGCCTTCGCCCGGTGAAAGCCCCGACGTGATCGCCCGCAGGAAGACGTCGGCCGACCGCTCGAAGAGCGCCAGGAACTTCTCCGGATCGGCGCCGAATCGGCCCGCACGGTACATCGCGACGAGGCCGTGCCAGTGAGCCCACAGAGAGATGGCGACGAGCGCGGGATCGGCGGCGGCCCGCGCGGAACACGCGCGAACCCGATCGATGAGAATCTGGAAGTTCGCGGAGCGGCTCTCTTCCGGGAGAATGTCCATCTTCGGACGCCCCGTCGTGAGGAAGAGGATCCGGTAGAACTCGGGTTCCTCGAGCGCGAAGCGGGCGTATTCGCGAGCCGTCCCTCGGAGGCGCCCCTCCGGGCTCGGGCCGGAGGCGGCCCGGCGGAGATATCCGCCGAGAACCTCGTTCGCCGCGTCGACGAGCTCTTCGAGGATCTCGTCCTTGTTGCGGTAGTGGCGGTAGAGCGCCGTCGCCGAGACGCCCAGCCGGTCGCCGAGACGGCGCATGGTCAACGCGCGCAGCCCCTCTTCGTCGACCAGCCGCCGGGCCGCGCCGAGGATTGCGCCGTCCGCGATTCGGATCTGCATTGTTAACAACGTTAACTTACGGCGAGGTATTTGTCAAGCCCTGTCCCGCCGGCCAGTGCCCAAATCCGGCCGCCGCTGGTACCGTGACTCGATGCATCGACCCGGCGGGATTCTCCTGGCGTTCCTCGTTCCGTTGCTCCCCGCGGCCTCCCTCGGATCCCCCCGGCCGGCGGCGCTGACCGTCCCCAGTCCGATCCGGCGTTCCGGTTCGACGTCGGTCCGGCCGCGCTCGGTCGCGTCGTCATCCGAGACCGTCCTCTCCCTCCGGACGGGCGCGCTCGCCGATCTTCGGAGCGTGAAGCCGGAAGAACCCGTCCAGGTCGATGGATTCCCGCTCGATTCCACGGAATCCGTCGATCTCGAGCTCCGCCGGTTCGACCTCTTCTCGGACGCCGCCCGAAATGTCGAGGTGGGTCCGGGCGGCCTCGAAACCGACGCTCCCCTCCCCGATGCCGCCTACTACGAGGGAACGGTCGCCGGAGATCCCGATTCGCGGGTCTTCCTCTCGGCTTTCGGATCCAGCGTGCACGCGATCATCCAGCGTGGCGAAGAGACGTACGCCGTCGAGCCGCTCGGCCGCTGGGAACGGGAGACGCCCGGGCACGTCGTCCGCCGTCTCTCGAAGGAAGAGTGGGCGGCGCTCGCCCGCGCGTGGCGCTGCGACGCCGAACGGCTGACCGCGACGCCTTCGCGCGAAGCCCTCCTTTCGACGGCGGCGATCTCCGACGCGGGGCAGCCGTTCGCCGCCTCGATCGCCGTCGACACCGACTACGAGCTCTTCCACCGGTTCGGAAACGCGGCGACCGAGAGGAACTACCTCTCCAACGAGCTCGCCGCCGTCTCCGCGATCTACTGGCGGGACCTGAAGACCCGCCTGAAGATCGGCTTCCTGCGGGTCTGGACGACGACGAGCGATCCCTGGACGACGTCGAACCCCCTGTCCGCGCTCTTCCAGGTCGGCGACTACTGGCATGCACACGGGTCGGGAACGGCCCGCTCGACCGTCCTCTTCCTGAGCGGCAAGAACATGGGAGGCGGGGTCGCGTGGCTCTCGACGGTCTGCCAGGGAGACCAGTGGGACTCCGCCGACGGCCACTGGGCCGGCGGGTACGCGGTCGTGGGGAACATCGAGGGCTCGATGACGAACTTCCACTCGCCGCCGGCGGGAAGCGACGTCTGGGACGTGGAGGCGGTCGCGCACGAGCTCGGCCACAACTTCGGGTCGGAGCACACCCACTGCTATTCGCCGCCGATCGACGAGTGCTACGGATCGGAGCCCGGATGCTACAGCGGCCCGAACGTCGACCCGGGCGCCGGCGTGGGCACGATCATGAGCTACTGCCACCTGTTCGGCTGGAGCGAGATCTCGCTGAAGTTCCATTCGCGCTGCATCTCCGAGCAGCTGCGCCCGACGATCCTGAATGCCGCGTCGTTGGCGCCGGACTGCATGTCGGGAGGAACTTTCAGCGACGTTCCTCTGAGCAACGGCTTCGCTCCGGCGATCTACACGATGGCGGCATGGGGCATCATTCCGGGCTGCACCGCCACGGCGTTCTGTCCCTCCACCCTGGTCACCCGCGCCGACATGGCGGTGTTCATCGAGCGCGGACTCAACGTCTTCGTGCCGCTGCCGAATCAGCCGCAGGTCTTCACCGACGTCCCTCCCGGGGCCTATGCCTACGATTTCATCGAGGACTTCGGCAAGCGCAAGATCACCGACGGCTGCGGCGCGACCACGTACTGCCCTTCGGGCAACGTGAGCCGCGCGCAAATGGCCATCTTCCTTCTCCGCGCCGAGCACGGGAGCGCGTACGCGCCCCCCGCCGCGACCGGAGCGATGTTCGCGGATGTTCCCGCCAACGCTTTCGGGGCGGCGTGGATCGAGCAGCTCGCGCGCGAGTCGATCACGAACGGCTGCGGCGGCGGCGACTTCTGTCCGAAGGCGGCGGTCCCGAGAAGTCAGATGGCCGTCTTCCTGACGAGGATCTTCCACCTCTGACCCTCCCCGGGACGTATTCGGCCGAACCCGAGCACCTACCGACGTTGACCGGGCGACGCATCCGGAGGCGTCTCCATGGCGCGGATCTTGCAATTTATTCCGCCCCGGAGGGCGTCATGCCGCATCGTCGTCTCTTCCAGGCCGTGAGCGGGTGGTCCCGCAACGATCACGCGGGAGCGAAGATCAATGGCGACGTCAAGGGTTTCGTTCCTTCCGACCGGATCGTGCGGTACCTCCAGGAGCTGCAGCGCCGGCGCTGGAATCCGGAGCACTCACTGAAAACCCGCTCCGCCCACTGAGACTCGTCGGCCGCGCGCCCCGCTCCGCGGGAGGCCCGCAACCTCCCACATCGCGGACCTCCTTGCCTCGGTAGCTCGCTCATTGCCGTGCGCGGCGATTGATGCGCATGGCGCCTCGCGCCTCGCCGCTTCGCGGCGGATCCTTCTTCCGAAGGATCGCGCTGAATACTTTTCGGCGAGACTTTCCGCGACGTGTCCTCCGCGGCTCGGGCTTCTAACGCGGCCCCTCACCGGCCGCGGGTACGCGGCGTCCTCTCCCCAAGGGAGGAATTCGGGAGCTCGCTTCACTCGCGGCTCCATGTGCCCTCGACCGCTCCGGGGTCCCACCATTGAGTTTGGAGGCGCCGGAAGACCACCCGCCGACCGTTCCCCCAAGAACGGACGCCGAGGCGCGGCCAAACCTGGTGGAAGACGAGCCCGACGGGCCTGCCGGCGGGCGCAGCGTACGGAAAACGTACGTCAAGCCCGGCGGCAGGCCCGTCGGGCCCGTATAACGTCGCATAGGGTCCGCGCTAATATCTAGGAAGTGATCCTCGACAGCGCGCGCCGAGTTCTGAGAATCGAGGCGGACTCCGTCCGCGAACAGATCGAGAACGTCGGGCCCGCTTTCGAAGCCGCGGTCGAGGCGATGCACGCGTGTCAGGGGCGGGTCGTCGTCACCGGGATGGGAAAATCGGGGATCATCGGTCAGAAGATCGCGGCGACCCTCGCTTCCACCGGGACCCCGGCCTTCTTCCTGCATCCGGCCGAGGCGATACACGGCGACCTCGGGATGGTGATCAAGGGAGACGTCGTGCTCGCTCTGTCGTACTCGGGAGAGACGGACGAGATCGTCCGCCTGCTCGAATTCGTCAAGCGCCTCGAGATTCCCCTCATCACGATGACCGGGCAGCCGGAATCGACGCTGGCGCGGGCCGCGGAGCACGCGATCTCGGTCGCGATCTCCCGGGAAGCGTGCCCGCTGAACCTCGCTCCGACCGCTTCGACGACGGCCATGCTCGCGATGGGCGACGCGCTCGCGATGGCGCTCTCGGAGAAGAGAGGGTTCCGCGAAGAGGACTTCGCCGCCCTGCATCCGGGCGGGAAGCTCGGGAAGAAGTTCCTGAGGGTCCGCGACCTCATGAGGCGCGGCGACCGGATCCCGCGCGTGCGGCCGGACACGACCATGAGCGAGGCGATCCACGAGATGTCGGCGAAGATGATGGGGATCACGGCGGTCGTGGGCGCCGACGGAACGCTCCGGGGCGCGATCTCCGACGGGGATCTCCGCCGTCTCCTGCAGGCCGACGACGGCCTCCTGGTCAAGACCGCGGGCGAGTGCGCGCACGGGCAGCCCAAGACGATCGCGGAAGCGGAGTTCGCGTCGGCGGCGCTCCGGCGGATGGAAGACGCCAAGATCACGTCGCTCTTCGTCGTCGACGGCGCGGGGAGCCTCATCGGCGCCCTGCACCTGCATGACCTCTGGGGAGTCGGCCTCTTTTGATCCGCGCGCTCTTCTTCGACGTCGACGGGGTGTTGACCGACGGACGGCTCTTCATCGACGACCGCGGGCGTGAGCTCAAGATCTTCGACACGAAGGACGGCCACGGCATCAAGATGGCCATGGCCGCGGGCCTGAAGGTCGCGTGGATATCGGGACGCGTCTCCGGGGCGACGGTCGTCCGGGCCCGCGACCTGGGCGTCCGCGCTTTCAAGCAGGGGGTCCGGGACAAGGGCGCGGCGGCGCGGGAGTATCTCTCCCGCTGGAAGATCGAGAGCGCCGAGGCGGCGGCCTGCGGCGACGACCTCCCCGACTTTCCGCTCTTCGACGCCTGCGGCTTTTGCGCCTGTCCCGGCGACGCGCCGAGCGTGGTGCGCGAGCGCGTCGACCTCGTGCTCGAGCGCCCCGGCGGACGCGGAGCGGTCCGCGAGTTCGTCGAAGAGGTGCTGAGGAGAAACGATGCCGAAGGACGATGAGGAGACGCCGATGCTGAGACGAGGCCCGGCGGCGACCGCGGCGGCGGCCGTCGCCGCGGAGCCCGACGCCGTCGCGCTCCGCGGGGCCCGCCTCCACCGCGCCGCGATCGTGGTCGACACGCACGAGGACGTGCCGTGGGAGCTCGACGAGAAATGGGCCGACGTCGGCGTCCTCGGCGCGACCCGCCACTTCGACCTCCCCCGCGCGAAGGAAGGGGGCCTTTCGGCAGTGTTCTTCGCCGCCTACGTTCCGGCCGTCTACGCCGAGACGGGAGGGGCCGCGAAGAAGGCTCTCGAGCTCGTCGACCTCGTCCACCGGGTCGTCGACGCGCACCCCGCGGATCTGGCCTTCGCCGCGTCGGCGGCCGACGTCCGGCGGATCAAGGCGGAAGGAAAGATCGCAGTCCTCACGGGTATCGAAGGAGGGCACGCGATCGAGGATTCCCTCGGCGCGCTGCGCGACTTTCACCGGCTCGGCGTCCGCTACATGACCCTCACGCATACGAACACGAATCACTGGGCCGATTCCTCCGGCTCCTTCACCTCGCCCGACTTCGATCCGGAGAAGACGCGCGTTCACGGCGGCCTGACCGATTTCGGCCGCGCGGTGGTCCGGGAGATGAATCGCCTCGGGATGATGGTCGACGTCTCTCACGTCTCCGACGAGACGATCGACGACGTCCTCGCCGCCTCCCGGGCGCCCGTCTTCGCGTCGCACTCCTCGTGCCGCGCCCTTTCGCCGATCCCGCGCAACTTGACCGACGACCAGATCCGTCGCATCGGCGCGGGAGGCGGCGTCGTGATGGTCAACGTCAGCGCGATGTTCCTCGACGGCGAAGCGGCGGCGGCCTACCGGTCGCGGATCGAAGCCCTGCGGCCGCAGTACGAGGCGCTCGAGGCGAAATGGGCGTCTGATCCCCTGCGGCGGGAAAAGGAGGAGAACGCGCTCTTCGACGCGGTCCCGCCCGCGCGAGCCGACGGGAAGAAGGTCGTCGAGCACATCGAGCGGGTGATGCGGATCGCGGGGCCGGGCGCCGCCGGCATCGGCAGCGACTTCGACGGAATCCCCGACCCTCCCGACGGCCTCGAAGACGTGTCGAAGCTTCCCCGGATCACCGAAGAGCTCCTCCGGCGGGGCCATTCCGAGGAGGAGGTGCGGGGCGTGCTCGGCGAGAACTTCCTGCGCTTCTTCGCGCAAGTCGAGGCGATCTCTCGCTCGCTCGCCGCCGAGCCCCCGTCGACCGCGACGATTTCCAATCGCTGACGCCGCGGGACCGGTCCCGCGGGCGGCGGGCGCGGGCCCTCCGCCCCGCACGGTATGATTCCCTGGAGCTTCATGTCCCATGCAGCGCGTCTACCGGGCCCTGACTCTGTTCGGCGCCGTGATCCTGCTCGGCGGCATCCTCTTTCGCTCGATCGAGCGGCTCGACTGGTTCGACGCGTTCTACACGGCCCTCCTGTCGGTGACGCCGCTCGGGCACGGCTTGATGCCGCCCCTTTCCCGCGCCGGCCGCGAACTCAACGCGTTCCTCCTCGTCTGCGGCGTCGGCGTGGTGGGCTACGCCGCGTCGATCGCGACCCGTTTCGTCTTCGAGGGCGAGATGGGGCGGGTTTTCTGGAGGCGTAAGGTGGAACGCCGCATCGGCCGGATGGAAGGGCACTACGTCGTCTGCGGCCACGGGCGCGTCGGAAGGACGGTCGCGGAGGAGCTCGGCCGTCACGGCGTCCCCTTCGTGATCATCGAGCGCAGCGAGGAGGCGGTCCGCGAACGGATCGCCCGCGGCGAAGACGTGATCCTCGGCGACGCGACGAGCGAGGGCGTCCTGGCGCAGGCCGGAATCGAGCGCGCGAAGGGGCTCGTCGCGGCGCTCGAGTCCGATGCGGACAACCTCTACGTCACGCTGACGGCGCGCGAATCGAACCCCGGGATTCGGATCGTCGCGCGGACGAGCGACGACACGGCCTCGGCGCGCCTCAAGCGGGCGGGAGCGGACCGGACGATCGCGCCCACGCAGATCGGCGGGCGGGAGATGGTCCAGCACCTCCTGATGCCGGCCGTCGTCGATTTCATCCACCTCGCGACGGGAAAGCAGAACGTCGAGCTCGAGATGCAGGAGATCCACGTTCTACCCGGTTCGAGCCTCTGCGGCGTGCCGTTCTCGGAAAGTCCCATCCGCCGGGAGCACGGCGTGATCGTCGTCGCGGTCAACAAGGCGGCCGGCGAGTCGATCTTCAACCCCGAGTCGAGCTACGTCGTCGACGAGGGGGACACGATGATCTGTCTGGGGCATCCGGATCGGCTGGCCGCCATGCAGCGGCTGGCACGGCCATAAGGCGTACTGAGAACGTACGTCTAGCCGACGCCAGTCCGGACGGGCCCGTATAACGGCACGTATCGCCGCGCCGGCCCTGATCGATTGTGAAGACCCGAATGTCGTCGACGACCTCCTCGAGGCGCGGGGAGACGTGCTGGAAGACGGGTTCGGCCGGCCGGGCGGCGGTGAAGGCGTACTGAGAACGTACGTCTAGCCGACGCCAGGCCGGACGGGCCCGTATAACGGCGCGTATCGCCGCGCCGGCTACGCCCGGCTACGCCGGCGCGCGGCGGCGAAACACCCAGGCGATCAGGATTCCCACCAGATACAGCGCGATCATCGGAAGCGCGAAGACGCACTGCGTCATCATGTCCGGGGTCGGCGTGATGACCGCCGCGATCACGAAGATCAGGAGGACCGCGTACTTGAACTTCGCCAGCAGGAACCGCTCCGTGACGAGCCCGATCCGAGCGAGGAAGAAGACGAGGATCGGGAGCTCGAAGCAGAGCCCGAGCCCGAAGATGATTTTCGACGCCATCGAGAGGTATTCGTTGACCGTGATGACCGGCGTGAATCCCGTCTGAGTGCCCATGCCGACCAGGAACTGGCAGACCCGCGGAAAGGCGACGAAGTAGCCGAACGCGCACCCCGTCAGGAAGAAAAGAGCGGTGACGACGATGAACGGAACGGCATAGCGCCGCTCGCGCCGGTAGAGCGCCGGCACGATGAACAACCAGACCTGCCAGAGGAGGAACGGGGACGCGACGATGAGCCCGCCGTAGAGCGCCACCCGGAAATACAGGATGAACGGCTCCGGCATGGTCGTGAAGGCGAGATGGTTCCCCTTCGGGAGGTAGGGAAGGATGGGCTGCTCGATCCAGTGGAAGAGGGTCGGCGAATACGTCCACGCGCCGACGAAGGCGATCGCGACGGCCAGGATCGACCAGATCAGACGGCGGCGCAGCTCCTCGAGATGGTCGAAGAACCCCATGCGCGGGAGCTCTTCTTCGCCCGGCTCCCGATCCCGGTTCGGCGCGATGTTCAAACTGGAAGCGCCCGGCTAGCCTGGCTTCACGGCCGAATCGGCCGGCGGTGGAGCGGGAGCGGGCGGGATGGCGGGCGGAGCGGGCGGCGCCAGGGGCTCGATCTTCGCTTCCTCCTTCAGCCCGTCCACCTCTCTCTGGATGCTCTGCTTGAAATCCTCGGAGGCCTTCTTGAACTCTCCGAGCCCTTTTCCGAGCGATTTGCCGATCTCCGGGAGCTTCTTCGGCCCGAAGACGATCAACGCGACGATGAAGATGAGGATCAATTCCGGCATGCCGATGGAGCCGAGCATGAGCACCCCTTTCGCGCGTATTCTGTGCCCCGCCGAGGCCGCCGTCAATTCGGCCGGAGAATCGAGGAAGCGTCTGGCCAGAAACGGGGAACGCGTGGGAGAATGAACGGACCTCCCGCTGCGTTTGGGAGGGTGGAGGTCCCGGGGTGAAGCGGAAAACGATCCTGCTGTTCGTTGGAATCGTCGCCGGAGCGACGCTGCTCGGAGGCGCCGGCGGCCGAAAGATGAGCGCCGAGCCGGAGGGAGGAACGCCGTCCCTTTCGGAGTACGCGGAGCTGATCACCGCGGCCGGCGACTGGAGCGCGGAGAAGACCGCCCCGGACAAGCTCGTCTACGCGTCGATCCGCGGGATGCTGTCTCGCCTCGATCCCCACACGAACTTCCTCGATCCGAACGAGTTCTCCTCGATGGAGGAGAAGCAGCGGGGATCGTTCTACGGGCTCGGCATCTCGATCCAGAAACGGCAGGGCCACGTCACCGTGATCTCGCCGATCGAGGGAACGCCGGCCTGGAAGAAGGGAATCCGGGCGGGAGACATCATCAGCCGGATCAACGGCGAGCCGATCGACGACTGGACCTCCGACGAGGTCGTCCGGCACCTGAAGGGACCGAAAGGGACGCAGGTGACGATCACGATCCGGCGCGCCGGCTTCAACGAGCCGATCGAGATGACGATCACGCGCGCGGAGATCCCGACGAATTCGGTTCGCTACGCGTTCATGCTGACGCCGGACGTCGGCTACATCCATCTCGCGGAATTCACGCACACGTCGAGCGGCGAGGTGATCTCCGCGATCGACCGGCTCAAGCAGCAGGGAATGAAGAGGCTGGTCTTCGACCTGCGCGGCAATCCGGGCGGCGTCCTCGATCAGGCGGTCGACATCGCGGACATCTTCCTGAAAAAGAAGGAGAAGGTCGTCTACACCCGCGGGCGAACCGCCTCCTCGGACCAGGATTTCTACGCGCCGGGGAACGGCCCGCACTTCGACGGCCCGCTCGTCCTGCTCGTCAACCGCGGCTCGGCGTCGGCCTCCGAGATCGTCTCGGGGGCGATCCAGGACCACGACCGGGGCCTCATCGTCGGGACCACGACGTGGGGGAAAGGCCTCGTGCAGGGCGTCTATCCCCTGCCGTACGGCGCGGGCCTCGCCCTGACGACGGCGAAGTACTACACGCCGTCGGGACGCTGGATTCAGCGCGACTACTCGAACTTCTACGACTACATCAATCCCGACGACGACGCGGCGGACAACCGCGACGCCGACGCGCGGAAGAACGGGAAGGTCTTCTACACGGACGCGGGGCGGCCGGTGTACGCGTCGGGCGGAATCACGCCCGACGACGTCGTCCGCTACGAGAAAGCGTCGAAGTTCGTGCAGCGTCTCCAGGCGCACGGCGTGTTCTTCAACTTCGCGGTCGATTACCTCGCCCGGCACCCGAACGTCCCGGAAAGCCTGCCGGTCGACGAAAGCGTGCGGAGCGCGTTCTTCCGGTACGTCCAGGAGCAGGGGCTCGAGGACGCGGCGGCCGTGCGGAAGGACTACGAAGCGGACCCGTCCAAAGAGCTGATCGACGCGACGATCCGGACGGAGATCCTCAACTCCAAGTACGGCCTCGCCGAAGGCTGGAAGA
>DATFVB010000109.1 GCA_035260525.1 Thermoanaerobaculia bacterium | reverse complement strand
CAAAGCCGATTGATGTCGGCCGCAGGACTCGCGCTATTCGCGACGCGGGGCGTCGCGAATGTTTAAGAAGATCCTCGTCGCTAACCGGGGAGAGATCGCGCTGCGCGTCATCTCCGCGTGCCGCGAGCTCGGGATCCGCACGGTCGCCGTCTACAGCGAGGCGGACCGGGAGGCCCTCCACGTGCGCTATGCCGACGAGGACGTCTGCATCGGGCCCTACCCGCCCTCCGCGTCGTACCTGAACGTCGCCTCGATCGTGTCGGCCGCCGAGATCACGGAGGCCGACGCGATCCATCCCGGATACGGGTTCCTCTCGGAGAACTCGCGCTTCGCCGAGATCCTCGCCGACTGCCGGATCGCGTTCATCGGCCCCTCTCCCGAGGCGATCCGGACGATGGGAGACAAGGCGCTCGCTCGCAAGACGATGGCGAAAGCGGGCGTGCCGACCCTTCCCGGCTCCTCCGGAGCGCTCGAGACGCTCGACGAGGCCGTGGAGGTCGCCCGCAAGATCGGCTATCCCGTGATCCTGAAGGCGTCCGCCGGCGGGGGAGGCCGCGGCATGCGGGTGGCCAACAACGAGCGCGACCTCGCGTCGTTCTACGAGATCGCCCGCGGCGAGGCGGAGAAGGCGTTCGGCAACGCCGAGATCTACCTGGAGAAGTACCTCGTCGCCCCGCGGCACATCGAGTTCCAGATCTTCGGCGACCGTTTCGGAAGGGTCGTGCACCTGGGCGAGCGCGAGTGCTCGATCCAGCGTCGCCACCAGAAGCTCCTCGAGGAATCGCCGTCGCCCGTGGTCGACGAATCGTTGCGCGCCCGCATGGGGGAGGCGGCGATCCGGGCGGCGAAGGCGGTCGCCTACACGGGAGCCGGGACGATCGAGTTCCTCCTCGACGCCGAAGGGAAGTTCTATTTCATGGAGGCGAACACCCGCATCCAGGTCGAGCATCCGGTGACGGAGGAGGTGACCGGCTTCGACCTGGTCAAGGAGCAGATCTCCGTGGCGGCGGGCGAGCCTCTTTCCTTCGGGGACAAGGAGATCCGCGCCCGCGGGCACGCGATCGAGTTCCGGATCAACGCCGAGGACCCGGAGAAGTTCACGCCCTCGCCGGGACGGCTCACCGTTTTCCACCCGCCCGGCGGCACCGGGGTGCGCGTGGACACCGCCGCGTACCAGGGGTACGTGATTCCGCCGCACTACGACTCGATGATCGCCAAGCTGATCGTCCGCGGGAAGGACCGCGCCGAGGCGATCGCGCGGGGGCGCCGGGCGCTCGACTTCTTCGTAATCGAGGGAGTGAAGACGACGATCCCCGTCCACCGCCGGATCCTCGACGAGAAGGACTTCCAGGAGGGACGGCTCTCGACGCACTTCATGGACCGCTTCGCCCCGTCCCCGCGGAAGTGATCTCCCGGGGGTTCCCGCCGCTCTACGCGATCACCGACCGGAAAACGACGGGCGTTTGCGCCGCGGAGAACGCGCGGATCTTCGTCGAGGCCGGAATCCGCTCCGTCCAGATCCGGGAGAAGGACCTCGCCGACGGCCGGCTCCTGCGCGAGACCGCCGCGGCGGCGGAGATCGCGCGGGGAGCGGGATCCCGCCTCTTCGTCGACGACCGGGCCGACGTCGCGAAGATCGTGGCGTGCGGCGTCCACCTCGGGGAGGACGACCTGCCGGCGGCGGACGCCCGGGCGATCCTCGGGCCCGACGCCGCGATCGGCGTGTCGACGCACGACGGCGAGGCCGCGGCCCGGGCCTTCGCCGATCCGGCCTGCGACTACGTCGCGTTCGGCCCCGTGTTCGCCACGCCGGTCAAAAGCGGACGGCCGGCGGTCGGGCTCGAGGCGCTGCGCCGGGTCGCCGCCGGGCGGACGAAGCCGCTCGTCGCGATCGGCGGCATCGCGCTCGACCGCCTCGAGAGCGTCTGGGACGCGGGCGCCGACGCCGCGGCGATGATCGGCGCGGTGAACGGCCCCGACGCGGCGGAGCGGGCGCGGCGGGCGGTCGCCATCGCGCGGCGGCGGTTCCTGCCGAGGAAGATCTGGCTCGTCGGCTTCATGGGCTCGGGCAAGACGACGATCGGACGGATCCTCGCGGGCCGCCTGGACCTGCCCTTCTTCGATCTCGACGCGGAGATCGAAGCGGCATCGGGCAAGCCCGTCCGGGCGATCTTCGAGACGGAAGGGGAGGCCGAGTTCCGCCGGCGCGAGCGCGCGTACGTCGAAGGCTCGCTCGCGATCCCGTGCGGAGTCTTCGCGGCGGGAGGGGGAACCTTCGCCGCCGAGGCGAATCGGCGGGTGATCCTGCGCGAGGGCGTGTCGATCTTCCTCGACGTTCCGTTCGAGGTCCTCGTATCGCGCGTTCCCGCCAAGGCGGACCGCCCGCTCTTGGGCGACGCCGCCCAGGCGAGGCGTCTTTTGGAAGAGCGGCTCCCTTTCTATAGAATGGCCGGGCTTTCGGTTCCTCTGACGGGCGGTGAGACGCCGGAACATTCCGCCGAGGAACTGCTGCGCAGGCTGGAAGAGCGGACGTGCGTTATCTGATCCTGTCGGACATTCACAGCAACGACGAGGCGCTCGCCGCCGTGCTCGCCCGTGTGCGGCGCAAAAAGTTCCAGAAGGTGGTCCTGCTCGGCGATTTCGTCGGCTACGGCGCGAACCCGAACAACGTGATCGACCGCATCCGGAAATTGAAGCGCGAGAAGATCGCGATCCGGGGCAATCACGACAAGGTGGTGGTCGGGGCCGACTCGGGAGAGCTCTTCAACTCGATCGCCCTCTACGCCGCGCGATGGACCGAGGAGAAGCTCTCGCCCGCCAATCGCCGGTACCTCGAGGCCCTGCCGATCGGTCCCGTGATCGTCGACCGCGATTTCGCGGTCTGCCACGGCTCTCCGCTCGACGAGGACGCCTACATCTTCTCCGACGTCGACGCCTACATGAACTTCCGATCGGGGGACTGGAAGGTCTGCTTTTTCGGCCACAGCCACATTCCCTCGGTGTTCACGCTCGAGAAGAACGCGATCCGCGTGGAGGTCGTCCGCGGCGAGCGGACGCGGCTGGTCCTCGACCCGAAGAAGCGATACCTGATCAATCCCGGGTCGATCGGACAGCCTCGCGACCGGAACCCCCAGGCCGCCTACGCGATCTTCGACGCGGACGAGCGCGTCGTTCACTTCGACCGGGTCGAGTACGACGTCGATCTCGCGCGCGAGAAGATCCTCCGCGCCGGCCTTCCCCCGATGCTCGGCGACCGCCTGCCCCTCGGGCAATGAACCGTCCGGGTCTCCGGGCGGCCGGAGCGGCGCTCGTCGCGGTGCTGGTCGGGTGCGCGGGCGCCCGGCGCCCGGGTCGCGCGCCGGTCCCGTCCGAAGCGCCCGCGCCGGCCCGGACCGCGTCGTTCGCGTCCACGCTCGAAGCCCGCGCGGCGATGCTCATGCTCGAGGACGAACGGCGCTTCGACGCGGCGGCGCTCGCGGCGGCCGCGGGCAGCCCGGACCCGGCGGTCCGCACCGCGGCGGCGCACGCGGCGGGCGCCATCGGGGACCCTCGCGGGCGGCCGCTTCTCGTCCGGCTCGCCGGCGACGGAGATTCGCGCGTCCGGGCGGCTGCCGCGCTGGGGCTGGAGATCGCGCGTCTTCCGGAGGGGAGCCCGGCGGCCGAGGCGCTGCTCGGCGACGCGGACGCCGGCGTACGCTGCGCGGCCGGCCGGGCCGTCGGCGCCCTCCACACCGGCGCCGGGGAGGCGGCTCTCGTCGCGGCGATCCGCGCCGACCCCCGCCCCTGCCTTCTCTACGCCCTGGCCCGGTACGGCGACGAGCCGGCGGCGGCCGCCGCGCGGGAGCTCGCCGCCGCGCCTTCGGCCGACCTCCGGAGGGCTGCCGTGTACGCGTTCGCGAGGAACCCCGTGGCCGGCTCCTCCGCGGCGCTCGCCCGCGCGCTGACGGACGAGGACGGCGAGGCCGCCGCGTTTGCGGCGCGCGGCCTCGGGGTGCTCGGCGACCCGGCTTCGCTCCCCGCCCTCCTTTCCGCGCTCGACCGGCGGGAGACCGGCGTCCGGACGCTCGCGCTGAACGCGATCGGCGCGATCGAGGAGAAGGGCCGGACGGCGATTCCCCGCGACCGCGCCGCGCGCATCGTCGATCTGTCCCGGCTCGCGGACCCGAGTGTGGCGACGGCGGCGCTCGCCGCGCTCCGCTGGTGCGCGGACGACCGGGAAGCGTTCCGCGCGCTGCACGCGCAGGCGGTCTCCGGCGCCGGCCGGAGGCGGGCGGTCGCGTTCTCGGCGGAGCTCGCCGTGCTCGGGGACCGGGGACGCGCTCGGATCGCGGACGCGTCCGCCTCTCCCGACTCCGCGTTCCGGGCCGCGGGCGCTGCGGCGCTCGTTTTCCTGACCGAGGACGCGGCCGCCGGACTTCGCGACGCGTTCCTCCGGGACCCGAGCCCGCGCGTCCGCGAGGCGGCGGTCGGGACGTTCCCGCTCGACGCGGCGCGCCGGCCGGCCATCGCCGCGCTGCTGGCCGATCCCGACCCCGGGGTCCGGTCGGCGGTCGTCGACCGGCTCGCCGAATCGGGCGACCCCGCCGTTGTCCCGCCGATCGAGGCCGCGATGCGGGCTTCGCGCAGCGACACGATTCCCGACGTCGCGCTTTCGTGCGTGCGCGCCGCCGCCCGCCTGAAGCGGGATCCGGCCCGGAAGCTCCTGGAGTCCGCCGCCGGCTGGCCGCGCGGAGTGGTCGCGCGCGAGGCCCGGCGCGCGCTGATCGACGGCTTCGGGGGCGACGCGGCGGCGCTCGCGCCGGCGCCGTACGCGACCGGGCGCGTTATTTCCGACTACGAGAAGATCCTCGAGGATTCCGAGGGAGCTCACCGCGCGTCGGTGACGACCGCCCGCGGAACCTTCACGATCGCCCTCGACGCCACGGCAGCGCCGCTGACGGTGGCGAACTTCGAGGCGCTCGCGCGGCGGAAGTTCTTCGACGGCACGAAATTCGATCGCGTCGTCCCGTGGTTCGTCGTCCAGGGGGGCGATCCGACGGAGACGCTCCACGGGGGCCCGGGCTACGAGATCCGCGACGAGCTCGTCGCCGGGAGCTACGAGCGCGGGAGCGTGGGGATGGGGCTCGAGGGGGCGGACACCGGGGGAAGCCAGTGGTTCGTGACGCTTTCCCGGCAGCCGCACCTCGACGGGCGATATTCTCTCTTCGGAAGAGTGATCACCGGACAGGAAGTCGTCGACCGGCTCGAGCAGGGCGATGCGCTGCTCTCGGTCGCCGTCACGAACGGCGGGGGCTAGAAGAATGCGGCAGACGATCGGCCGCGCACTGATGCTGGCGGGACTCCTCGTGACGGGGATGGCGCTCTTCGTCGGCGTCCTCGGCGGGCACCCGTACCTCACGGGAACACTCGGGGGCCCGATCCGGGCGGAGCTGTCGATCCTCGCCTTCGGCGCCGCCCTCTTCTTCCTCGGGAGCGCGCTGGGAGGCGTCCGGCGGTGACCGCGGTGGTGGTCTCGGCCTCTGCGCTCCCCGGACCGTGGCTCGACACGCTCGCAGAGACGTTCGAGGTCCGGATCGCGGAGCCCGAGCGCTCCTTCGGGGCGTTCCGGGCCGAGCTCGCCGACGCGGACGGGCTGATCTCGCTCCTCACCGTGCCGGTCGACGCCGAGCTCCTCGCCGCCGCTCCGAGGCTCAGGGTCGTCGCCAACTACGCGGTCGGCGTCGATAACGTCGATCGGGCGGCCGCGGCGGCGCGCGGCATCGTCGTGACGCACACGCCGGGCGCGCTGACCGACGCGACCGCGGACATCGCGATGACGCTCCTCCTCGCGCTCTGGCGCCGGATCATCGAAGGGGACCGGCTCGTCCGCGCGGGAGGCTACTCGGGGTGGCGCCCGGACCTGCTCCTCGGACGCGATCCGAAGGGGAAGACGCTCGGGATCGTCGGCCCGGGCCGGATCGGCAAGGCGGTCGCGCGGCGCGCGCGCGCGTTCGGGATGTCGGTGATCGCGTTCGGGCGTTCGCCCCGGGACCGCGACGACCCCGACGACCCGCCGCGGGTGTCGTTCGACGAGCTGCTCCGGCGCTCCGACGCCGTGTCGCTGCACGTCCCGCTCTCTGCCGAGACCCGTCATTTGATCGACGCCGCGTCGCTCGCGAAGATGAAGCCGGACGCGGTGCTCATCAACACCGCGCGGGGCCCGATCGTGGACGAGACGGCCCTCTGCCGCGCGCTCGACACCGGCACGATCGCCGGAGCGGGGCTCGACGTGTTCGAGAACGAGCCGCTGGTCTCTCCGGCGCTCCTCGACGACGACCGCGTCGTCCTGATGCCTCACGCCGCCTCGGCGACGGTCGAAACGCGGTCGGAGATGGCGCGGATGGTCTGTGAAGACGTCCGGCGCGTCCTTTCCGGCGAGCCGCCGCGCTGGCCGGTTCCGGCGGAGCGGGGCGCGTGAAGAAGCCCGACGACCCCTTCACCCGGCTCGACCAGGCGGGCGGCCGCAGCCTCGGGCGGCTGCTCCGCGGGAACGGCTCTCCGGTGTATTTCGAGTCGCGGTGGGCCGACGTCCTCGGGCCCTACCTTTCGCGCAAGATCGCGCCGGCGGGGTTTTCGGGAGGCGCCCTCGCGCTGAAGGTCGCCGACGCGTCGTGCCGGAAGACGGTCGCGGGGCTCCTCCCGCAGATCGAGAAGAAGCTCCGGGACGCCTTCCCGAACGTCTCCTCCGTCCGTCTCCTGTGATCCTCTTCGAGAACGAGCGCTTCCTCGCCGTCGAAAAGCCGTCGGGACTCTCCATGGCGACGCGCCCCGGAGACGCATCCGCCGCCGCGCGCATCCTCGCCGCGCTGGGGCTCCCCGGCGGGGAAGACCTTCGCCTCGTCCATCGGCTCGACGTCGGAACGTCCGGGATCGTTCTCGTCGCCCGGGGCCCCGCCGCGCACCGGGCCGCGACGGCGCTCTTCTCGGCGCGGTCGGTGCGGAAGGTCTACCGCGCCGTCGTCTGGGGGCATCCCGTGCCCGCGCGCGGGGTCGTCGACCTCCCGCTCGCCGTCGACCGCGCGGACCGGCGAAAGATGAGGACGGCGCCCGGCGGCAAGCGCGCGGTCACCCGGTGGACGACGCTCGGGCGCCTGCCGTCGGTCGCGCATCTCGAGCTCTTCCCGGAGACCGGCCGCACGCACCAGATCCGGGTCCACCTCGCCGGTCTCGGCCATCCGATCGTCGGCGACGATCTCTACGGCGGGCCGCGGTGGCACGGCGTGCGGCACCCGGCCCTGCGGCGTCTCCTCTCGGGGCCGCTGCCGCTCCTCCTCCATGCCGCGGAGCTCTCCTTTCGCGACCCCGACACCGGCGCGGACGTCGCGGTTCGATCTCCCGAGCCGGAGCCGTTCCGGAAGGTCCTCGCCGCGGCAGCGCGGTCGAAGGAGCGCCCGTCCGTCCGTTGCCGCGAGTGAACCCGTACAATCCACCGATGGCCATTCGACGGAACGGCGCGTGCCCTCGGCTCGGGTGAAGCCGGCGCGCCGCCGGGGGGGAGCGCCGCGCCCGGGCGAGCATCCCGAACGCAGCGCCGTTCTCTTCGCAATCATCGTCCTGAAATACCTCAAGGCCCTTCTGTTCGTCGCCGCCGGGCTCGCCCTCTTCGGCTTCCGCAAGGATCCTTCCTCCCGCTGGCTCCTGCGCGTGGCCGAGCGAGCCGACGGAGACCCGCGCCTTCGCCTGACCGCGGGCTTCCTGCGCGGCCTCTCGCACAGCTTCGAGCTGCACTTCTCCGCGATCGTCGTCGCCTGCCTGATCGCCGGAATCGCCCTGGCCGCCGAGGCGACGTTCCTGGCGCGCGGCTACACGTGGGCGCCGTGGGTGACGATCGTGCTGACGGGCGTCTGGGTGCCGGTCGAGACCTGGGAGGTCCTCCGGCGGTTCTCCGTCCGCACGCTCGTTCTCATGCTGGTGAACATCGCGATCGTCGTGTACCTGTATGTCCATCGAGGGGACTTCCGGCGCCACGTCCGCGAATAGCCAGCGCGGCGATGCATCGAGCCGGGCGGGCGCGTCTTCCCGGGCGGCGGCTCGACGTACGGCTTTCGGTACGCCTTCACCGCCGGCCGGAAACCCGCATCCCGTCGGGCTCGCGCCTCGCCGCGCTTTCGGGTGGTTCCGAACCGAGAGGCGTTGTCGCGGGAATCAGGGGAATAGCCAGCGCGGCGATGCATCGACCCGGGCGGGCGCGTCTTCCCGGGCGGCGGCTCGACGTACGGCTTTCG
>DATFVB010000108.1 GCA_035260525.1 Thermoanaerobaculia bacterium | reverse complement strand
AGACGTCGGCGCGGGAGGCGAGCTCGATTTCGACCTCGAACGGGCAGACCACGTCCGCGCGCGCTTCCGCCGAGACCGCGTCGGGAGTCAGGATCGGGTAACGGTCGAGCAGCCGCCGGAGGATCCCGGAACGTTCCATCTTCGCCGGGTAGTCGTGGGCGAATGCGCAGTGTTCCTCGTGGCAGATCACGCGGTCGTTGGCGCACATCTTCTCCTTCGACCGCATCCAGAGGACGCGGAAATCGCCGGCGTCCATGCGCGAGAGCGTCTCGACGACGAGGCTCTGCTGGAGCGTCTTCGCGGTGAGGAAGACGAGCTTGCGCCCCCCCCGCAGCGCCTCGGAGAGCGCCGCGTGCAGCGCCGCCGCGGTCTTTCCCGAGCCGGTCGGCGCCTGCGCGAGAAGATGGCGGCCCGAGGAGACCGAAGCGCGGATCGCCTCCATCAGCTCGGCCTGGATGGGACGGGGAGCGTCGAACGGAAAGGGGAGGGAATCGGCGATCTCCGCCTTCCGCTCCCGTTGGCGCTTCTTTTCTTCGAGCCGGTCGAGCTTCGAGTCGAGGAGCGCGACGAGCTCGGCCTCCGCCTCGGCCGCGCGGAACGCGGCGACTCGCTTCTCCTCGAAGCGTCCGGCGCCGTCGATCAGGACGACCGCGCCGCGAACCGCGCCGAGGCCCGACTTCTCCCAGAGGAGACAGTAGGCGGCGAGCTGCCTCCGGGCGCGGCGCTCGCTTTCCGGCGGGAAGATCGCCCGGCCGTCGGGTGTGAAGGCGCACGTCTTGTACTCCTCGAGGAGCCATGCGCCGGCGCCGGTCTCGATCGCGCCGTCGATCCGCCCGCTGACGATGGCGCGAAAGCGCGGCGTCGCGAACTCGCCCGAGACGAAGACCTCGGAGCGGTATCCCGGGTAGCGATCGAACCGGGCGGCCTGCGTCCGGCGGTGCGCCTCGCCCCCGAGCGCGAGCCGGCGCCAGGCCTGGCTGCGCTCGAAGCCGACCCGGTGGAACACGTCGTCTTCTTCCACCAGTTCCCGGACGGAGATCTCCAGAACGCGGGTCGCCTCGTCGAAACGCAACAGTCCATTTTACCCCGCCCGCAGCCGGGAAGAATTCGCGGGCGAGCCGCGTTCTCCTTCCGCGGGCGCTCGAAATCGTCTATAATCCCGAATTGTCCGGCTCGTATTGTCCGGAGAGTCCCGTCATCATATGGAACACAAACTTCTCACCGCCGCCGCCGCCCTGGTCCTGTCGCTCGGTACGGCCGGCGCCCAGGCGCCGTCCGGCCTGCGGGCCGCGCTCGAGCGCGCCGCCCGGAAGGCCCCGGCCCCTCCGTCCGGCGTCTCGATCGCGATCGCGGAGGAGCCGGGCGACGGCCCGATCCTGTACGGGATCAACGCCGGAGAGCCCCTCACGATCGCGTCGGTCTCGAAGACCTTCTCGACGGCGGCCGCGCTCGCCGGCCTCGGGAAGGACTACCAGTTCAAGACGATCCTCTACCGGTCCGGAGCCGTCGCCAACGGTCTGCTTTCGGGCTCCCTCCTCGTCGTCGGCGGCGGCGACCCGAACCTCTCCGGCCGCTTCTACGACAACGACATCCACGCGGTGTTCGACCGGTGGGCGGACGGCCTGCGGGCCGCCGGCATCACCCGCGTCTCCGGCGACCTCCTCCTGAACGCGTCCTTTTTCGACGACGAGTACCGCAATCCCGGCTGGCCCGCCGGCCAGGAGGCGCGATGGTACGAGGCGCCGGTCTCCGCGCTCTCCTTCAACGACAACTGCGTATCGGTTTCCGTGCGCCCGGGCTCGAGGCCCGGCGCGCCGGCGGCGGTCCGTTTCGAGCCTTCCACGAAGTTCGTGAAGGCGGTCTCTTCGGCGAAGACCGTCTCCGCCGGCCGCCGGAAAGCCGCGCGGGTCGCCGTGGCGCGGCGCGCCGGAAGCAACGTGGTGACCATCGCCGGCACCGTTCCCTTCTCCTTCGGCGGATGGTCGACGGTGATCGCGATCGACGACCCGCCGCGGTACTTCGGGACCGTCCTGAAGGAGCGCCTCGCGGAGGACGGAATCACGGTCGACGGCGACGTTCGCCTGACCTCGACCCGTGCCGACGCGACATGGGCGACCGTGGCGACGACGACGTCGGACATCCTCCCGTCGATCGCCGTCGCGAACAAGAGGAGCCAGAGCTTCTACGCCGAGCAGATCTTCAAGACGCTCGCCGCGGAGAAGGGAAGGATCGGATCCTGGCCCGAGGCCGTCCGCCTCGAGAAGGCGTTTCTCGGGTCCCTCGGGCTCGATCCGACGCGCTACGACCTGCACGACGGCAGCGGCTTGAACCCGCAGAACCGTGTGGCCGCCCTGGACATCGTCCGCTTCCTCAAGGCGATGGCCGCCTCGCCGCTCGCGGACGACTGGGTGCAGACCCTCGCGATCTCCGGAGACGGATCCGGGACGCTCCGCCACCGCTTCCGCGACCACGCCGTCCGCGGACGGGTCTACGCCAAGACAGGCAGTCTCGACCGGGTGAACTCGCTCGCCGGTTACGCGACGGCGGCCTCGGGCCGCAGCTACGTGTTCGCGATCGTGCTGAACGGCCGGCGGGTCAACGACGGAACCGGGCACGCTTACGAGGACCGGATCCTCCGCGCGCTGCTCGTGAACGGCTAACGGCTTCTTGACCGCGCCCGCTCCGCTGGACCCGCGAAAGTCCCTCTTTCGCAAGGTCGAAAAAGCGATCCAGACGATCGAGAAATCCGTCGACGTCGCCTCCACCGTGGCGTCGGCCGCCGGCGCCGTGATCGAGAACTTCCAGGACGACCTCGGCGTGCGCGGGGGCCGCCTCTACGAGCGCCGCGACCACGGCTACGAGATCACGAAGACGTTCGGGCAGACCAAGCCCGTGCCCGCCGGCCTGTCCGTGCCGCTCGACTACGCCCCGATCGAGAAGGTAATCGACGACGGCGTGGTCGTCCTCGACCTGAGCGCGCCGGGCGTCGACCGCGCGTTCGAGGAGAAGATCGGCGCCGACCGGTTCGCCGCGATCGCGGTAGGGGACGACAAGTTCATCCTCTCCTTCTCCGTCGACCCCGGCGCCAACGACGAGGACCTGCTCGTCTCGCTCGGCATCCTGCGCCACGCCGTCGACCAGAAGATCCGTCAGGAGAAGATGGAGACGCTGCTCGAGGAGGCGCGCCAGATCCAGGCGTCGATCCTCCCCAAGCGGCTGCCGCGTCTCGGCACCTTCGACATCGCGGCGCGCTCGGAACCGGCGGAGATCGTGGGAGGCGACTTCTACGACATCATCCCGACGTCCGAGCAGATCATCGGGGTCGCGATCGCCGACGCCTCGGGCCACGGGCTCCCGGCCGCCCTTCAGGTGCGCGACGTGTACACGGGTCTCCGCATGGGCGTCGCGCGCGATTTCAAGATCGTGAAGACCCTCGAACGGCTGAACCGGATCATTCACGAGTCGCGGCTGACGAGCAAGTTCGTCTCCCTCTTCTACGGCGAGCTCGAGGCGTCGGGCAATTTCATCTACGTCAACGCCGGGCACAATCCGCCCATCCTCAGCAAGGAGCGGGAGTCGATCCTCCTGCGGCAGACCGGCATGGTCCTCGGCCCCTCCCGCGACGCCGCGTACAGTCGCGGGTTCGTCACGCTCGACATCGGCGACGTGCTCGTGCTCTACACCGACGGGATCGTCGAGGCGACCAACGCCCGCGACCAGGAGTTCGGCATCGACCGGTTGAAGCGCGCGATCTCGGACAACCGGAGCCGGACCGCGGAGGAGATCCTCGGCGCGATCCTCCAACAGGTGTCCGCGTTCACCCGGGGCGCCGTCGCCCAGGACGACCGTACGCTTCTCGTGATCCGGCGCGGAACGGCGCCCGCCGTCGAGAAGCGGATGAGCGCGGAAGTGTCGATCCCGGTCTGATTCGCTCGTGCCCGGATTCTCCGCGCATCCCGTCCGCCCGCTCGACGCGCTGAGGCTTCCCCCGGCCGGCGTCCCCGATCGGGCCGCCGGGAGGAGCTTCTTCCTGGCGCCGACGGAGACGGTCGCCCGGCGGCTCCTCGGCGCATGGTTCGTGCGCCGCTGGCGCGGCCGGCCGTACGGCGCGCGCATCGTCGAGGTGGAGGCATACCTCGGGGTGGAGGACGCAGCCGCGCATTCGTTCGGCGGGCGGAAGACCGATCGCGTCGCGCCGATGTACGGTCCCGGCGGGCTCCTTTACGTCTTCGCCGTGTACGGGATGCACTACTGCGCCAACGTGGTCGCCGGGGAGGCGGGGACGCCGCATGCGGTGCTGATCCGGGCCGGGGAGCATCCCGCCGCGCCCGCGGCGCTCCTGCGCGGGCCGGCGAAGTTCTGCCGGGCGCTCGGGATCGTCGGAAGAGACTCCGGGCGCGACCTCGCCGGCGGGGGAGGGTGGGAGATCCGACCCGACCCCGTTCCCGCGCGCGCGATCGTGCGTTCGCCGCGAGTCGGCGTGGACTACGCCGGGGAGGCGAGCGGGTGGCCGCTGCGTTTCTCGATCAGCGGAAATCCGGCGGTGTCGCGGCCGCCGACTCGGAGCGCTTCCACTGGATCACACCGTCGCGCAACAGGCGCTGGAAGACCAGGAGGACCTCGATCTCGCGGATCGGAGAGATCTTGACGATCGACTTGACGTCCCAGTTTCCGTTGATCCGCGAGAGCACGAATCCCTCGTTGGGCGTGAAATTGAAGCTGGTGAGCCGGTCGAGCGGCACCTTGAGCATGGGCACGCGGCTGCCGTCGACCCCGTCGGCCGCGAGCGCGCCGCGCAGCCGCTCCTCGGCGCGGAGCATCGCCTCCCTCGGCCGCGCGTCGCCCGGGTCGAGCTCCGAGGCCGTCTTGAGGAGCTTCCACGCGCCCTCCGGGTCGCTTTCGACCGTCTCCCGGCCGCGCGTGAGGAGCTGCTCCACCTCCGACGAACGATCCCGGGGCGAGAGGGGTTTCTCGACCCCGATCGAACGCTGGTGCACCGCCATCGTCCCGTCCCGGATGCCGCCGTAGACCATCTTCGCGATCACGAATTCGGAGTTGTGGGTGTGGACAGCGATCTCCTCGATCGAGCGCTGTCCGTTCAGGTACGGGACGACGAGCTTCTGCTGGTCCGAGAGCCGGTCGAACGCGAGCGGGCGCACGATCCGCGGCACGAGCCCCATCGACGGGAGCGTCTCCCGGATGCGCTTCCACTCGTCGTAGCGGCGGAGCCCCTCGAGGATGATCCCGGTCACGTCGAGCGAGAGCGGAACCATCTTCTGGTCGGGAAGCTCGTTGTCGAGGAACTCGAAGTCGCCCTCCTCCCAGAGGAAGACGTCGTAGATCGACTCCTCCGCCTTCTTCCGCATGAGCCTCAGGAGATCGGTTTCCGAGATCGCGTTGATCATCACCAGGATCTTCCCGAGCAGGATCGAGGACTCTTCCTGGACCTCCATCGCCATTTTCAGCTCGTCCTCGGTGATGTAGCCGTGGGCGACGAGGAAATGGCCGAGGTACTCGCGGTGGTCCGACGAGGAGGTCGAGGCGATCCGCCCGTTCTGGAAGTAGATCCGCTTCTCGATCCCGTGGCCCTCGACGAGGAGCGTCCCGTTCTTCCCGCCGAGCGAGAGCCACTGCAGGAGCTCCGAGAGCGCCATCGTCCGGAGGTTGCCGGTGATGCCCACCGGTCAGTCCGCCCCGCTCACGCCGCGATCGAGGTGAGACCGCGGCCGCGGTCGCGAGTCGGGGAAAGGGAGTCCGCCGTGACGCGTCGTTTCAACCGATCCCGCCTTCCTCGAGGCGCCCGCGCGAAGAGCGGAGGGCCCGCCCGGTGATCATGGAGTCCGGGAAATTCTACCGGAACTCTCACTCCATCGGGGGGTTGTAGGCGGGGATCCCGGTGACGGCTTCGCCGATCACGAGGGTGTGGATGTCGTGCGTTCCCTCGTACGTGTAGACCGACTCGATGTTGGCGAGGTGGCGAAAGACCGGGTATTCGTTGACGATGCCGTTGGCCCCGAGCGTCTCCCGGGCGAGCTTGGCGCACTCGCGCGCGACCCACACGTTGTTGCGCTTGGCCATCGACACGTGCTCCGCCTTCATCGTGCCCGCGTCCTTCATTTTCGCGAGCTTCCACGCGAGGAGCTGCCCCTTCGTGATCTCCGTGATCATCCACGCGAGGCGCTCCTGCACGAGCTGGTGCGCGGCGATCGGCCGGTCGCGGAACTGCTTGCGCGATTTCGCGTAGTCGAGCGCCGCGCGGTACGTCGCCATCGCCGAGCCCAGGGCCCCCCATGCGATCCCGTATCGGGCCTGCGTCAGGCACGACAGCGGTCCTTTGAGGCCGTCGACGCCGGGGAGGACGTTCTCCTTCGGGATCCGGCAGTCTTCGAAGGCGAGCTGCGAGGTGACGGAGGCGCGGAGCGACATCTTCCCGCGGTGCTCCGACGTCGAGAAGCCTTTCGTGCCGCGTTCGACGAGGAACCCGCGGATCTTCCCGCCGTCGAGCCTCGCCCACACGACCGCGACGTCGGCGATCGACCCGTTCGTGATCCAGGCCTTGGCGCCGTTCAACACGAACGCGTCGCCGTCGGTCCTCGCCGTCGTGCGCATCCCCCCCGGGTTCGAGCCGAAGTCGGGCTCGGTCAGACCGAAGCAGCCGATCGCCTCTCCCGCGGCGAGCTTCGGGATCCAGCGGTCCTTCTGAGCGGGGGAGCCGTACGTGTAGATCGGATACATCACGAGAGCCGACTGGACGGAGACGAACGAGCGCAGGCCCGAGTCGCCGCGCTCGAGCTCCTGCATCGTCAGCCCGTAGGCGACGGCGTCGAGGCCCGGCAGCCCGTACTCGGCGATCGTCGATCCGAAGAGCTGCAGCTCGGCGAGCTGGGGAATGAGCTCCTTCGGGAAGCGACCCTCCCAGGCGCAATCCTCGATGATCGGCATGACCCGGTCGTCCACGAAATCGCGGACGGTCTGGCGCACGAGCCGCTGCTCTTCGTTCAGGAGGGCGTCGAAATCCAGGTAGTCCACGCCGGGGAAAGAGGCCACGGGCCCCTCCTTTCGACAAACCGACAGATGCTATCAGAACCCGCGGGGCGCGACGGGAGAAGCTATCGGCCGGCCCGCCCGGGCGAGAGGATCGGGCGCGCGGCGGCGTCGGGGTGCAGGGCGTACGCGATCATCTTGTAGGCGAGCTTCGCCGCCAGGAAATCGGGGGCGCGGTTTCCGGGAAGGGGAGCGTGCTCGACGAGGTCGGCGCCGACGATCGGCCGCTCGGCCGCGACCCGCCGGAGGATCTCGAGGGCCTGCGCATAGGTTCCGCCGCCCGGCTCGGGCGTTCCGGTCCCCGGCACGAGGGAACCGTCGAGGAAATCGATGTCGAACGTGACGTAGACCGGGGCGGTGAGCCGGCGGAGCGCCCGATCCATCCAGCCCCACCCGGCGTGCATCTCGCGGTTGGAGACGACCAGGAGATCGCGCTCCCGGACGAACTCGACCTCCTCGCGCGAGATCGAACGGATGCCGACGTGAACGGTCGGTCCGATGTCGACGAAGCGCCGAGCGGCGCACGCATGAGAGTTCCGGCTTCCCTCGTACTCGTCCCTCAGGTCGCCGTGCGCGTCGAAATGCAAAATCGAGAGCCCCGGATGGCGCTGCGCGTGGGCGCGGATCACCGGCGGCGAGATCGAGTGCTCCCCGCCGATCGTGAAGAGGAACTGGCCCCCGGCGAGAAGCCCCGCCGCGAGCGACTCGAGCTCCTCGACCATCGCGTCCGGCTCCGGGTCTTCCGGATGCCACGGCGGGAGCGTGTGGACTCCGGCGCGGCACGGCTCGAGATCGAGCTCGTCGTCGTAGAGCTCGACGAAATGGGAAGCCTCGACGATCGCGGCGGGACCGTTCCGGGTGCCGACGCCGTAGGAGACCGTCCTCTCGTACGGCACGGGGAGGACCAGGACGCGCGAGCGGTCGCGGGGGTTCTCGTCTTCGGGGATGCCGAGGAAATTCTGGGGGAGAAAGGGCATCGGCGGGCCCCGCGCTACGCGTCGGGGGGGAGCAGGATGCAGGCGGCGATGACGGTCGTCCAGAGCCCCTTCTTGTCGCCGACCGCCGTCTGCGAGATGTTCATCGTGCGGACGATCTGCCCGGAGATCCTCCACTGCTCCTTGCGCTCGTCGTACGACTTGTCGTAGTCGAGCTCGACCCCGAGGGTCGTCGCCAGCATCCCCGCCGCGAGGTCCTCGGCGTAGTCGCCCGCGACTTTCTCGGTCTGTCCGAAGGAGTGGTGCTCGGAGAGGTAGCCGTACGTCCCGGAGTTCTTCGGGATCGCGACCCCGACCGACGCCGCGATCAGGCGATGCGGCTCGTTCGTGGCGTTTTCGCTCATGACGACGAACGTGACGGCGCCGGACTGGAGCATCTTCGCCCCCTCCTTGCGCGAGATGATCCGGCAGTGCGGCGGGAAGATCGAGGAGACCCGCACGAGATTCTGGTCGGCGATCGCCGCGTCGCGAAGCGCCATCTCGAACGACGTGAGCTTCTCGCGGTGGCGACCGACGCCCTTGGTCAGAAAGACCTTTTTCGCTACGAACATGCTGGTCTCCTCAGAAGGTCATTGCCTTATAGACGATCGACCGGGGCGAATCAACGACTTTCACCCCGGCGGGCTTCCGTGCCGCCGGCGGCCGCCTCGCCGGCGGCGGCGGCGCCGCGGCGCGCCCGGCACGGCTTCGACCGCCGCGAGCGGAGGAAGAGCCGCGCCGGGGAAGCCGCGCTCCCCGAGACGGCGCCACTCGCGCGCGGTCTCTCCGCCGCGTCCGCGGGCCATCGCGCGGAGCTCGAAGAGATCGAGGGCGGCGGGGAAGTCCGGATGGGCGAGGAAACGGCGGGTCGAGGCCTTCATCTCCGGAGGCTCCGCGATCCTTCCCTGCGCGACGAGGATCGACTTGATGCGATGGACGAGCGCGTTGGGCATGGAGAGCGCGAGCGCGAGCGGGTCGACGACGAGATTCGTCTTCGCGACGAGGAGGGACGGCTCGGCGCGCCCGGCCGGGCGGGCGCGCGCGAGCTCCGCCCGCAGGAGCGGCAGCGCGAGGCACGCGAAGTAGACCGCCTCGTCGAAGACCCGGCCGCGGCGGCGTTCCGCGTCGAGGACCTCGAGCAGCGTCCAGAAGAAATGACCGGCCCCGGCGGCGTGCTCCGGGTCGATCCGGCGGAGCTCGGCGGAAAGCTCCGGCAGGAGGACGTCGAGGAGGCCCATCTCGCGCAGCAGCAGGAACGTCGGCAGCGACTGCCCGCCGCGGAGCATCGCGGCGAGCTCCTCGGTCACGCGCGGAGTCGCCGAGCGGGCGAGCTCTTTGCGGTGCGCGAGGATCGCCTCGTAGTCGCGCGGCGTGATCGCGAAGGAAAGGCGCGTCGCGAACTCGACGGCGCGCAGCATGCGGACCGGGTCTTCGCGGAACCGCACGTCGGGATCTCCGATGGCGCGGACGAGGCCCGCTTCGAGGTCGTCGAGCCCCCCCACCCAGTCGATCACGGAGAAATCGGCGATGTCGTAGAAGAGGCCGTTGATCGTGAAATCGCGCCGCTCGGCGTCCTCCTCCGGCGTCCCCCACGTGTTGTCGGAGGTGACGAGGAGGTCGGCCGGCTGGTCGCCTTCCGGGACCTGCGGGCGTCCGCGGAACGTCGCGACCTCGACGACCTTCCCCCCGCGGAACAAGATGTGCGCCAGGCGGAAGCGCCGGCCGATGATCCGGCAGTTGCGGAAGATCGCGCGGACCTCCTCGGGACGGGCGTCGGTGCCGATGTCGAAGTCCTTCGGCGTCCTTCCCATGAGGAGGTCCCGCACGCTGCCCCCGACGAGGCAGGCCCGATAGCCCGTGCTCTTCAACCGGTAGAGGACCTTCAGGGCCTCGGGGTCGATCGCGTCGCGGGAGATCGGGTGGGCGCTCCTCGGGCGCACGATCGGGAATCGTCGATTCTCCATCGATTTTTCATTCTAGTGCTTTGACTTTTCGGGTGAGCGAAGAAATAATAGCCCGCTTTCGCGAAAGCAAACGCAGGAGGACCGGAAGAAATGAAGATGCGAAGAACGGGCATGCTCGCCCTGACCCTCGGCGTCGCCGCGGCCTTCGGCTGCGCCCCCGGACGCTCGTCGAAGGAGATCGTCATCGGCGAGTACGGGTCCCTCACCGGCAACACCGCGACGTTCGGCCAGTCGACCAAGAACGGCAGCGAGATGGCGTTCAACGAGATCAACCAGGCCGGGGGACTCCTGGGCAAGCCCGTGAAGCTCGTCGTCGAGGACGACCAGTCCAAGCCCGAGGAGGCCGCGACCGCGGTCACGAAGCTCATCAACCAGAACGCCGTCCAGGCCGTGCTCGGCGAGGTCGCCTCGTCGCGCTCGCTGGCCGCCGCCCCGATCTGCCAGGGGGCGAAGGTCCCGATGGTCACCCCTTCCTCGACGAATCCGAAGGTCACGCAGGTCGGCGACTACATCTTCCGCGTCTGCTTCACGGACATCCAGCAGGGGGAGGCCGACGCGAAATTCGCGGCGAAGTCCCTGAAGCTCAAGAAGGCCGCGCTCCTCTACGACGTGAGAAACGACTACTCCGTCGGGCTGCGCCTCGTCTTCGCCCAGAAGTTCAAGGAGTACGGCGGCGAGATCGTCGCCGAGCAGTCCTATTCCGAAGGCGATTCCGACTTCCGCGCGCAGCTCACGCAGTTGAAGTCCGCCAACCCGGAGGTCATCTACGTTCCCGGCTACTACACGGAGGTCGGGACGATCGCGCGCCAGTCGCGCGACCTCGGCATCTCGGCGCCGCTCCTGGGCGGCGACGGGTGGGACTCCCCGCGGCTCTGGGAGATCGGCGGCAAGGCCCTGAACGGCTGCTACTTCTCGAACCATTACTCGGTCGACGACCCGGCGCCCGCCGTGCAGAAGTTCGTCGCCGACTACAAGGGCAAGTACGGCAACACGCCGGACGCGCTCGCCGCGCTCGGCTACGACGCGGCGCGGATCCTCGCCGACGCGATCAAGCGCGCGAACTCGACCGACGGCGCCAAGGTGCGCGACGCGCTCGCGCAGACGAAAGATTTCGCGGGCGTGACCGGCACCATCACCATCGACAAGGACAGAAACGCCGTCAAGCCGGTCGTCATGCTCAAGGTCCAGGACGGGAAGTTCGTCTTTCAGGAACGCATCGAACCCGGCGCGTGAGCACCTTTCTCCAGCAGCTCGTCAACGGGCTGTCCCTCGGCTCGATCTACGCGCTGATCGCGCTGGGGTACACGATGGTGTACGGGATCCTGCGCCTGATCAACTTCGCCCACGGCGACGTGTACATGGTGGGCGCCTACGTCGGCTACTACGCGTCGACGCGCTTTCGCGCCCAGGAGCCGTCGTACCCGCGCGCGATCGCGATCATGGTCCTCTCGATGGTCGTCTGCGGCGCGCTCGGCATCGTCATCGAGCGGTTCGCGTACCGGCCGGTCCGGCGCGCGGCCAAGATGACGTCCCTGATCACCGCGATCGGCGTCTCCCTGCTGCTCGAGAACGGCGGCCAGCTCCTGTTCGGGGCGGACCCCAAGTTCTTCCCGTCCAACGCCCCCCACCGCGAGTTCAACGTGGCGAGCGTCCGGATCACCTCCGAACAGCTCACCGTCTTCGTCGTCTCGCTCGTCCTCACCGCCTTCCTGCTTGCCTTCATCCAGAAGACCCGGACCGGCAAGGCGATGCGCGCCGTCTCTTTCAATCTCGACGCGTCGAAGTTGATGGGGATCTCGACCGATCGGATCATCGCGATCACGTTCGCGCTCGGCTCGGCCTTCGCCGCCGCCGCCGGGGTCCTCGTCGCGATGGCGATCCCGAAGATCGATCCGCTCATGGGGATCATGTCGGGGCTCAAGGCGTTCGTCGCGGCGGTCCTCGGCGGGATCGGGAACGTTCCCGGCGCCCTCATCGGCGGGCTCATCATCGGGATCGCCGAAGTGTTCACGGTCGGATATCTCTCGCCGACCTACCGGGACGCGATCGCCTTCGCGATCCTGATCGGGATTCTCCTCTTTCGGCCGCAGGGGATCCTCGGCCGGGTCGAGAAGGAAAAGGTTTGATCCGGCGGCTGGCGATCTTCGCGGCGGTCGTCGCCGCGCTCTGGGCCCTCGACGCGCTCCTCTCGGGAACCCTCGTTCCCGGAATGATGATCTCGCCGTACGTTCTCCAGGTGATCACGCTCGCCGGCATCAACGTGATCCTGGCGGTGTCGCTCAATCTCATCAACGGGTTCACCGGCCAGTTCTCGATCGGCCATGCCGGATTCATGGCGATCGGGGCGTACACGTCCGCATTCTTCTCGGTCAACTTCGGGAGCTCGCTCGAGCGGGTGTTCCGCATTCTCCCCGAGGGGCCGAGGCGGGGCGCCGTGCTCCTCCTGGTGCTGGCGGCCGGCGCCGTCGCGGCGGCGATCGCGGGCTTCCTCGTCGGCGTCCCCTCGCTCCGGCTGCGCGGCGACTATCTCGCGATCGTGACGCTCGGATTCGGCGAGATCATCCGGGTGTTCATCCTGAACATCGACGCCGTCGGCGGCGCGCGGGGTCTCGGCGGGATTCCCAAGTACTCGAATTTCGGGTGGGTCTACTTCTTCGCGATCGCTTCGGTCGTCGTGGTGTCGCGGATCGTGAATTCCTCCTTCGGCCGCACCCTCCTCGCCGTCCGGGAGGACGAGATCGCGGCGGAGGCGATGGGGGTCCACACGACCCGCGCGAAGGTGATCTCGTTCGTGATCTCCTCCGCGATGGCCGGCATCGCGGGCGGCCTCTTCGCCCACTACCTGATGTACATCCACACGAACTCCTTCACCTTCCTGAAGTCGATCGAGATCATCATCATGATCGTGCTCGGGGGGATGGGGTCGATCACCGGCTCGGTCGTCGGCGCGGTGCTCTACATCGTCCTGACCGAGGGGCTCCGGGCCTTCGAGCAGTACCGGATGGTGACGTTCTCCTTCCTCCTGATCCTGATCATGATCTTCCGGCCGCAGGGACTGATGGGCCACCGCGAGCTCTTCGGCCGCAGGCGTCGGGAGGCGCGCCAGCCTTCCACGCCCTCGATCGAGGCGTGATGGAGCTCCTCGATCTTCGCCGCGTCACGATGCGCTTCGGCGGCCTGACCGCGGTCAAGGACCTCGACCTGACGATCCCGCCGATGGCCCTCTACGGGCTGATCGGCCCCAACGGAGCGGGGAAGACGACGATCTTCAACATGATCACGGGCGTCTACCGCCCGACGAGCGGCGAGATCCGGTTCGACGGCCGCCCGATCCAGGGGATGAAGCCGTGGCGCATCACGGACTACGGGATCGCCCGGACGTTCCAGAACATCCGCCTCTTCGCCGATCTCTCCGTGCTCGACAACGTCAAAGTCGCCTTCGCGAGCCGCCAGCGGGCGACGATTCTCTCGGCCGTGGTGCGCGGTCCCGTGCACGCCAGCGAAGAGGAGAGGATCGAGCGGGAGGCGTACGACCTCCTTCGCATCTTCAGGCTCGACGGCTTCGCCCTCGAGCAGGCGCGCAATCTTCCGTACGGCAGCCAGCGCCGTCTCGAGATCGCGCGGGCGATGGCGACTCGGCCGAAGCTCCTCTGCCTCGACGAGCCGGCGGCCGGAATGAACCCGCACGAGGCGCAGGACCTCATGGCGCTCATCCGCTGGATCCGCGACGAGTTCCGGATGGCGATCTTCCTCGTGGAGCACAACATGAAGGTCGTGATGGGGGTCTGCGAGACCGTCCACGTCGTGGATTACGGATCGACGATCTGCCTCGGCACGCCGGCCGAGGTCCAGAAGGATCCCCGCACGATCGAAGCCTATCTGGGGGGCGCCTGATGCCCGGTCGGACGGCGCCGCCCGACGGGCGGGTGCTCGAGGTCTGCGACCTCCACGTCAACTACGGGGCGGTGAAGGCCCTGCGCGGCGTTTCGCTGACGCTCGACCGCGGGGAGATCGTCACGCTGATCGGCGCCAACGGCGCGGGGAAGTCGACGACGCTGCGCGCCATCATGGGTCTCGTGGCGCCGGCGTCCGGGACGGTGCTGTACCGGGGAAAGCCGCTTCCCGGAAAGCCGACGTTCAAGATCGTGCGCGAGCGGATGACGCTCGTGCCGGAGGGACGCGCCGTGTTCGCGAATCTCACGGTGCGCGAGAACCTGGAGCTCGGCGCGTATTCCCGCCGCGACGACGGCGTGGACGCCGACCTCGACCGGGTCTTCTCGATCTTTCCCCGCCTGAAGGAGCGGGTCCGTCAGCGCGCCGGGACCCTTTCGGGCGGAGAGCAGCAGATGCTCGCGATCGGCCGCGCGCTGATGTCGCGCCCCGAGGTGCTCCTCCTCGACGAGCCGTCGCTCGGGCTGGCGCCGATCCTCGTCCACACGATCTTCGAATCGATCGAGAACATCAACCGCGAGGGCGCCTCCGTCCTGCTCGTCGAGCAGAACGCGAACGCCGCCCTGAAGCACAGCCACCGCGCCTACGTGCTCGAAACGGGCGTCGTCACGATCTCGGGGGCTTCGGAGGAGATCGCGACGGATCCGCGAGTCAAGGAGGCTTACCTGGGAGAGTAGCGAACCGGACGCGGCCCGGGCTCGGCCGGCGGAAACCGCCGGCCTTCGTCATTTCGGCGAGGACCCGGCCGGGGCGGCGAGCGTCCGGCGCAGGAACGCGAGCGTCTTCTCCCAGGCCTCCCGGCTCGCCGCGATCCGGAAATCGGGGCTCGATTCGTCGAAGAAATCACGGCCCGCCTCCCGGAAGGTCACGATCTCGTGGGGCATTCCCGCCGAAGCGAGGACGCGCTCGACGGCCTCGCGCTCTTGCCGCCCGCCCTCCGGATCGCTCTCCCCGTAGAAGAAGAGCGCGGCAGCGCGCAGCGCTTCGTACTCGAGGATCGGCATCGTTTCATCGGACCGGAGGGAGGAGCGCGACGCGATTCCCGTCCCCGAATAGACGACGACCGACCGAACGCCGTCGCCGAGCTCGCACGCGGCGCGGAACCCGATCCTTCCCCCCATGCCGAGTCCGACGAGAGCGATGCGTGCCGGGTCGGCCGCCGACGCGAGAGCCAGGTGTCCGGTGGCGCGGGCGATGATTTCCGAGAGCCGTGCGCGCGAGAGCCCCGCGCCGAGCGCCTTCGCCTCTTCCGCCTCGGGGCGGCGGAAAGACGATCGGACCGGGAATCCGCCCCAGCCCTCCTCGGCGGCGACGCCCATGGGATAGGACATCCACGGCGGCGCCCCCGGGGCGACCGAGAAGGGGTGCGCGTACAGGTTCGGGGCGAGGGCGAAGAACCCTTCGCGGCCGAACCGGTTGGCGAGGGCGCGGATCTCCGGCGTCAGCCCCCAGACGTCGTGGAGAAGGATGACCGCGGGGGAGGGGGCCGCGGCGTCCGGCACGGCCTCGTGAGCCGGGAACTGCTGCACGACCGTCGTGTTCGGCTCCATGTCGATCATTCCCGCGCGAAGGAGGCCGGGGACGCTCATCGACACGGACGCGGAAAAACGCTCAGCGCTGGTCGAGCGGGACGTAGCCCTGGGGATAGACCGGGCCGACGTATTCGGCGCGCGGGCGGATCAGGCGGTTGTTCCGGTGCTGCTCCATGACGTGCGCGGTCCAGCCGGCGCAGCGCGAGAGCGCGAAGATCGGAGTGTAGAGGTCGGGGGGGATCCCGAGCATGTAGTAGGTCGAGGCCGAATAGAAATCCACGTTGCAGTTGAGGCTCTTCTCCTGGTTCATCAGGAGCTCGATCCGCCGGGACATCTCGTACCACTTCGCGTCGCCGGACGACTCTGCCAGCTCCTGGGACATCCGGCGCAGATGCGTCGCGCGCGGGTCCTCGGTCGTATAGACGCGGTGCCCGAACCCCATGATCTTCTTCTTCTCGGCCAGCCGCGACCGGATCGCGTCGTCCACGCGGGAGAGGTCGCCGATCTCGATCAGCATCCGGATGACCGCCTCGTTGGCGCCCCCGTGGAGAGGACCCTTGAGGGTGCCGATGGCGGACACGATCGCCGAATGCATGTCGGAAAGGGTGGCGGCGGTGACGCGGGCGGCGAAGGTGGAGGCGTTCAGCTCGTGATCCGCGTGGAGGACGAGGGCCGTGTCGAGGGCCCGGGTCATCTCGGCGGAAGGAGGCTCTCCGTTCATCATCCACAGGAAATCCTCCGCGTGACCGCGCGCGGGGTCCGGCTCGACCGGGGAGAGGCCGTGGCGAAAGCGCCGGATCGCGGCGACGATCGTCGCCATCCGGCCGGTCAGGCGCACCGCCTTCCGGCGGTTCGCCGCCGGCTCGTTGGATCCGACGTCCGGATCGGTTTCCGAGAGCGCCGACACGGCCGTCCGCAGGACGTCCATCGGGATCATCCGGTGCTCGAGGAAGCCCCGGACGAGCGAGAGGATCTCGTCGGGGACCGCCCGCTCGGCGCCGAGCGCGGCCTTCAGCTCGGCGAGCTCCGGCGCCGTCGGGAGCCTTCCCTCCCACAGCAGGAAGCAGACCTCCTCGAAGGAGGAGTGCTCGGCGAGATCGTGGATGTCGTAGCCCCGGTAGGAGAGGACGCCGCGGGCGCCGTCGATGAAGCAGATCGCCGATTCGGCGGCGACGATGTCCTCGAGGCCCTCCCGGAAGGCCCTGGCCTCGTTCTCCGCCGTCTTCGCCATCGCGCCGCTACCGGCCCGCGGTCAGCGGCGGCCTTCGATCGCCGCCGGAATCGACGGGTCGAGACCGGGGAACTGCGCGAGCCACTGCTCCCGCTCCGCGCGGAGCTTCGCCACGCGGGAGGCGTACTCTTCGGGCGAGTAGTGCGAGCGGGGGTCGTACTTCGAGAGGTCGATTCCCGGCACGGACATCGGTACCTGGTAGCCCCAGTCGGGGTCGAGCTCCCATTCGATGCCGTCTCTGGCGATCTGCTTCATGATCTCGCTCGAGACCCGAATCGTGACGTTCTCACCCGGCGATCCATCGCGTGCGCCCACCGCCCCGGTGTTCAGGAGGTACGCCTCCATGTCGGAGTTCTCGCGGAGGAACTTCAGGATCCGGTTTCCCTCTTCCTCTTCGGGCCCGACGATGAAGGGGTTCGTTCCGACCTCGCGCTTGGCCTGGCCGGCGCGCGTCGGGTCTCCCGCCGAGGTCTCGATCGATTCGCCGAGCATGAAGAACGCGGCGCCCTGCTCGGGCGTGAGCCGCGCGACGACCGGCACCACGTCGTTGCGGCGCGTGATGAAGACGATCTTGTTCGCCCTCGGGAGGTCGATCCCGTCGTCGGTGCCGTGGATGAACCGGCGGAGGACGACACCGCGGCCGTTCGACGTGAGCGACGTGTCGCAGAAGTCGATCGTGCCGTCGTCCCGCATCCGGACGTTCTCGAAGCACGCGCTCGGGGAGATCGCGGCGTCCCAGAGGACTCGCTGCGACGGCTCCAGCCCTTCGGTCTTGATGTAGAAACCGTCCTCGGTCCCGTAGGCTCGCCCGTCGGCGGCGAGGAGCACGACGTCGTCCTGCTTGATGATCACCCGCTCGGGCTCTGCGAGCCCGTGGTCGTGGAGCGTCAGCGTCGTCTTGCCGGTGCCGGAGAGGCCGAAGAGCAGGAACCCGACGTCGTGGAGGTTGCCGTCGCGTCCGGCGACGCGCAGGATCTTCGAGCCGGCGTGGAGCCCGAGGCCGCCGCGCTTCTTGATCCAGTACATCGCCTGGCGAAGCATCGACTTCTTCGCCTCGCCGGGGTAGTCCGTGCCGCAGATGTACGTGTACCCCTCGTTCGGGTCGAGGAAGATGACCTTCTCGGGCCAGTCCGGGACGTACACGGACACGAAATCGGGCGTGCCGGAGGCATCGATCGGAAAGAGCATGTTGTGCCACATCGCGGCGATCCGGGCGAACTCGACCGGCACGAACAGCCGGCAGTGGAGGGCCGCCTCCGGGGCCATTCCCATCCGGCGGTCGACCTGGATCAGCTCGCGGCCGGCGAGGGATTCCTGGAGCTTGCGGATGAGCTCGGCGGCGCGCTCGGGATCCATTCCCTTCTGGTGCCGCCCGAGGAGGACGCCGTTTTCCACGACGTAGGTATCCTTGGCGGAGCGGTTCTTGACGCGCGTCGAGTAGACCGGCGAGCCGTGAGCGGACGTGGTCTCGTCCTTGCGGGCCATCGCGCGCAGATCGGTGCCCGAGAGGCCGCGATGGATCTTCCGCGCCGTGATTTTCTTGGGCTTGACGGCTTCGACCGTGCTCATATCCCTCCCGCCCCGGAACTTTCCGGAATTCCGCTTTCTATCAGCGATCGCCCGGGCAAGTCAAAATTTCGCCGCGGGCGTTCACCCGGGCCGCGAATCATCCGGTCGCTTCGGCGCGGGGCAAGAGGTGTGCCAGGATCTCCTCGCGCCCGAAGATCCGCGTCTCGCCGAAATCGATGCTCCGCAGGCTCTCCATCAGATGGAGCGCGCGGTGCGTGATGTAGGAGAAGTTCTCCCGCACCCCCGATTCCTTCTGGTCGGCGTACATCGCGCGGAGCGCCTCGAGCTGGCGCTCGAACGCGCGCGCCGGATCGGCCGGCCGGAAGACGGGGGGCCCGGCGTCGCGGCGGGCCGCCGGCCCCTCGAGATGCAGGAAGGCTTTCTCGAGCTCCTGCAGCTCCCGCTCGGCGGCCGTCGGCGCGGCCGGCCGGGGCGGCTCGGGGTCGGGCGCCAGCAGCACGGGGCGCCGGTGCCGGTTGGCGTCGTGGATGCGCTCGTGCCGGATGATCCAACCGAGGTTCGTGATCTGCGGGCGCGCCGAGACATTCTCCACGAGGTTCGAAACGAACGGCGCGATCGCGGTCTCGTACGACTCGCGAACTCCGTTGAACATGTTCAGGACGTAGTAGACGCAGAAATCCTCGACGCTCGCCTGGAGCGCCGACACGAGGGGATGGTCGCCGAGGCTCGCCGCGAGGTCCGCGAGGAAAACGTCGATGTTGGCGATCGACTCGTCGTAGACGTCCTCGACGGCGTCGAGGAGCTCGTTGATCATCCGGGGGTCCCGGGGGGAGAGGGACAGCCGGGAGTAGACGGGGGAGCCGGGCGCGAAGACGATCCGGAGCTTACGGAAGAGGATCGCTTTCACGATGTCCGAAGCCGCGAGCGTCGCCGCGGGGAGCTCGGGCGTGAAGATGAGGATCCCCGAGTTCGAGTAGGGAAGGAAGTCGATGACGTTGGCGTCGAGGCCTGCCTTCATGTCGAGCACGACGTAGGAGGCCGGGAGCCGGTTGATCGCGCCGATCAGCTTCCGCCGGGCGGATTCGCCGAAGTTCGTGATGTCCTCGATCATGTGGCGCGGCCCGGCGACGAACCCGAAATCGCGGTGGCGGCCGGCCGGGTCGAGCGCGGGGGGAAGCCTCGTGACGCAATCGGCGAGCGGCGTGTCCTTGCGGAAGAAGTGGTAGAGGTCGTGGGTCACCGGAGCGTCGATCGCGGCGCGCACCGACGACGTGCCGGTGTCGAGGTCGACGAGGATCGTCGGCGCGACCGTCGCCAGCGAGAGCGCGAAGTTGACGGCAAAGGTCGTTTTCCCGACGCCCCCCTTGCCGGAAGAAACCGTGAGGATCCGTTTCATCGGAGTTTTCGGCGACTCTAGCACAGCGAACGGCGCCGGCACGGCGGCCCGCATCCCGTCCGCCTTCGCCAGGGTTTCGGCGGATCGAAGTTTCGACGGCTTTCTTGCCTCGAACCACGTATTTGGCGATCAACCGCCATGGCTCGTCAGAGCGACGGCGGATCGACCCCGCGCCTGACCGGGCTTTCGACGTGGCTGAACCGTGCGGCGCGAGTCCGCGGGGGACCGGCCGAGTTAAGCGACGCGGGGCGCGATCGCTTCAACTCGGCCGGCCCCGGGTCCGCTGTCCCTACCCTTCTTCGGCGTCGCGGAGCAGCCAGAGACCCGAATAGGCGTGGAGGAGGCGGAAGCGGGAGCGGACGAGCGCCTTCATCTCCTCGGGAAGAGATTCCTCGCCCGCCTCGTCGATGAGCCCCGCGAACCGGCGGTCGGTCTCGGCCGCGAGCACGAGCGTCTCCGAAGCCTGCGCGCGAAGCGCAGGAAGGCCGCCCATCTTCTTCGCGCGCCCCCATTGCGCCGTCACCTCCTCGGCGCGCACGCGCAGAGCCGCCCCCTCGATGAGCAGCGCGTCCCGGTCCGAAACCGGCCGGCCGCCCGCGGCGATCGCTCGTTTGGCCGCGCGCCCCTCCCAGCTCTCGAGCTCGAGATGAGCGATCTCCTTGAAGCTTCCGTCCCCCATCTCGACCGCGGCGAGTACTTTGTCGACCGCCTGACGCAGGGCGTTCGACGGCTCGGCGGGCGCGGAAGGCGCCGCGTCGTCGTCGAACTCGAGGGCGTCGTCGATCTCGTCGGTGTCGATCTGGCGGAGGTCGAATTTCTCGAGCAGCTCGACGACGCGCCGTTTCATCGCGAGGAGATCTCCCGCGCGGACGTTGGCCTCCTCCTCGAGCCGCTCGAACTCCCGCCGATGATCGCGGAAGCGGCCGAAATCGGGAGGGACCGGTCCCGCGTGCGAGACTTCCCGCTCCAGATTCGCGATGCGGTCGGTGGCCTCCTGGATTCGCCGCTTCTCCTCTTCGAAGAACCGGCGGAAGACCGACCGGGTCCGCACGTTGGCGATGCCGATCGACGCGAGAACGCGCGGATTCGCGAGCGCGAATCCGAGGCGGCGCTTGATCGTGCGGAGATTCTCGATGCGCCGTTCCCGGACGAGATCCTCGAAGGACCGGGCGCGTGCGACGTCGTCGGCGAGCTCGTCCATCGCGGAAACGAGCCCTCCGGCTTCCTCGGCTTCGACGGCCGGCCATGAGCACCCGGCGACGATGGCCTCGAACAGGCGCTCGGCGTCGTCCCGGTCGCGGGGGAGCACCCCGCCGCTCTCCGGGCGGGCGGCCGCGACGGTGACGAGGAAGTCGAGCTTGTCGGCGGTGTCGTCGTCGAGCTCGGGCTGGGAGAAATAGAAGCGCAGGAGGTGATAGGCGATCTTCGGGTCCTGCGGATTGACCTTGTCGAAGAAGCGCCGGACGAGAGAGGGGGCCAGCGTGCGATCGCTCAGGCGAAGAGTGCGCGTCGCGAGCGAAAGCTCGGTTTCGATGCGGTCGAGCCGGTCGCGCGCGTCCTCGGTCATCCCGGCCGAGGTGACCGACGAACCGGCCTCCCGCAGCCGCTCGTAGATCGCGTTGAAATCGACGTCGTAGGCGGGAGCGCCGCCGAGGAAGGTCTGGTGGACCCCCTTGACGAACTGGTGAAACGTCCAGAGCGCTTTGAACTTCTCGGTCAGCCGGATATAGGCTGCGTGCAGATCCTCCAGTTCGGCGACGAGCATATTTTTTCGGGAATCCCGTCGTATTCTAGACCCGGAGGCGCCCTGGCGCACAAGGTTTCCGAGATCGTCCTCACGCAAGCGCAGCTCGCCGAAGGGGTCGCGCGCCTCGCCGCCGAGATCGACCGGGACCTCGCCGGGCGGCCGGTCCTCCTGGTCGGCATCCTCAAGGGGTCGGTCTTCTTCCTCTGCGATCTCGCGCGGCGGCTTCGCTCGCCGGTAACGGTCGATTTCCTCCGGGTCTCGTCGTACGGCGATTCGACGCGCTCTTCCGGCAGCGTCCGGATGACCCGCGACCTTTCGATCGACGTGGCCGACCGGGACGTGCTCGTCGTGGAGGACATCGTCGACACGGGCCGGACGCTCGAGAAAATCCTCGACTTCCTCCGAACGCGGTCGCCGGCGAGCCTCCGGGTGTGCACGCTCCTCCGGAAGAAGGGCGCGGGAAGCGCCGCGACCCCGGTCGACTACGTGGGTTTCGAGATCGACGATCGCTTCGTGGTGGGATACGGTCTCGATCTCGCTGAGGCGTACCGGAATCTGCCGTACGTCGCGGCGATCGAAGAAGGAGACGGCGAATGAAACGGATTTCGACGGAAGAGGCCCCGAAGGCGATCGGGCCGTATTCGCAGGCGATCGAGGCCGGCGGCCTCGTCTTCACCGCGGGGCAGATCGGGTTGGACCCCGCCACGATGAAGATCGTGGAGGGCGGGATCGATAAGCAGACCGCACGCGTGTTCGACAATCTCGAGGCCGTTCTCCGGGAAGCGGGGCTCGGTTTCGTGGACGTCGTGAAGACGACCGTGTACCTGACGACCATGACCGATTTCCAGCCGATGAACGCCGTCTACGCGGCGCGGTTCGGCGATCATCGTCCGGCGCGCTCGACCGTCGCCGCCGCGGCGCTTCCGGCGGGGGCGCTGGTCGAGATCGACGTCATCGCCCGCCGCCCCTGAGGAGCGGGCGCGGCGATGCATCGAGCCGGACGGGCGCGTGCTTCCGGCCGGCGGCTCGACGTACGTTATCAGTACGCCTTCACCGCCGGCCGGCAACCCGCATCCCGTC
>DATFVB010000107.1 GCA_035260525.1 Thermoanaerobaculia bacterium | reverse complement strand
CCGAGCCGACCCCGGGGATGACGCCGGCGCGGTACTCGGAGACGATTCCGGTCCCGGACACCGCCACGCCCCCGGAGGCGACGAGCGACGGGTCGAACGGCCGCGTTCCTTCGACGTCGCCGGAGTAGATCAGAAAGCTCCCGGCGAAGGGATTGGAAAGATAGACCGGGTTGCCGCAGGAGCCGCTGCCGTAGATTCCGATCAGATCGCCCTGGCGGATCGGGAGCGCGGGAGAGAGCGCGGCCGTGAAGAAATCGCCGGAAGGCGTGAGCGTGTTCACCGCCTGCTCGGCGGTCAGCGTCAGGGAATCGCCGGTCCGACGGAAGATCTTCACCTTGCCCGCCACGGCGCACGAGGACACGCCCCATCCGAACCGGACCGCGGTGAGCGAGCCGGTGGCGCTCGCCGGATTGTTGAGATCGATGAGGGTGCTGTCCGATACGCCGGCGTCCGCCACGGCCGAGCTGATCGAGGGATTTCCCACGGTGAGAGACACGGCGGGAAGAACGGCGGCGGCGCCGAGGATCGAGGCCGCGATGGCGAAGACTCGCGCGAACACACGCATGAAGGCTCCTTTCGAAAATGACTGCCGACCACCAGCCGGAACGACCGGGGGGACGACCATTCTGGCACGGAGTGGTCGAGTTCCCGAGAGCAAGGAAAAGGCGGCCCCGAAAGGCCGCCTCCGTCATCGAAGGAGAGACGCTCTCAGTGCGGCGTTTCGCTCTGGAGCGAGGCGGATTCGCCGAGAGTCGCCGTCGCGGTAGCCACTTCCTCCGGAGCGAACCGGAGCCGCCCCTCGCGGAACGTCGCCCCGCGGAGCGTGAAGGAGAGCGCCTCGCCGAGCTCCGAGACGGGATAGACCGTCAGCATGCTCCGGACTTCCTCCGTCAGGTCCTCGAGGTCGGACTCGTTGGCCCTGGGGATGACGATCGTCGTGATTCCCGCCCGCACCGCGCCGAGGATCTTCTCCTTGAGGCCGCCGATCGGGAGCACGCGCCCGGAGATCGTGATCTCGCCGGTCATCGCGACGTCGCTGCGCGCCGGGCGCTTCGAGAGCGCCGAGACGAGCGCGGTCGCCATCGTGATTCCCGCCGAGGGGCCGTCCTTCGGGATCGCGCCGGCCGGCACGTGGATGTGCACGTCGCGGTCGAACGCCTCCTCGTCGATCTGGAGCGCCGAGGCGTGCGATCGGGCGTACGTCCATGCCGCGCGCGCCGACTCCTTCATGACGTCGCCGAGCTGCCCGGTCAGGACGAGCTCACCCTTGCCGCGCATCAGCGACGCCTCGACGAACATGATGTCGCCGCCGGCCGGCGTGTAGTACATCCCGGTCGCGATGCCGACCTGGTCCTGGGTCGCCTTCTGCTCCGCGCGGACCTTAGGCCGGCCGAGGATGGCGGCGACGTCCGAGGCGCGGACGGCGAAGGGGCCCGTCTCGCCGGCGGCGAGACGCCGCGCGATCTTCCGGGCGAGCTTCCCGAGCTCGCGCTCGAGCTGGCGCACGCCCGCCTCGCGGGTATATCCGGTGATCACCTCGGCGATCGCCCCGTCCTCGATCGTGAACCGGTCGGGGCTCAGCCCGTTGTCGGTGATCTGACGCGGCACGAGATAGCTCTTCGCGATCTCGAGCTTTTCCCGCTCGGTGTAGCCGGCGAAGTCGACGACCTCCATCCGGTCGAGCAGCGGCCCCGGGATGTTCTGCAGGAAGTTCGCCGTCGCGATGAAGAAGACCTCCGACAGGTCGAACGGCACGGCGAGGTAGTGGTCGGTGAACGTGTCGTTCTGCGCCGGATCGAGGACCTCGAGGAGCGCGCTCGCCGGGTCGCCCTGGTAGGAGACGCCGAGCTTGTCCACCTCGTCGAGGAGGAAGACCGGGTTCTTCGTCCCCGCCTGCTTCATTCCCTGCAGGATGCGGCCGGGCAGCGCACCGACGTACGTGCGCCGGTGGCCGCGGATGTCGGCCTCGTCGCGGGCGCCGCCGAGCGAGATGCGGACGTACTTGCGCCCCATCGCGCGCGCGATCGACTTCGCGATCGACGTCTTGCCGACGCCGGGAGGGCCGACGAAGAGGAGGATCCTCCCCTTTCCGGTGCCTTCCGGCTTCGCCGCCGTCTCCTTCGCCGCGCCGGGAGCGCCGGGTCCTTCCGCTGGCCTGGCGGCGGCGCGGGCCTGCGCGTCCCGCAGCTGCCGGACGGCGAGGAACTCGAGGATCCGGTCCTTGACGTCTTTCAGCCCGTAATGGTCCTCGTCGAGGATGCGCGACGCCTCGCCGACGTCCAGGTGGTCGTCGCTTCGCGTCGACCACGGAAGCTCGGAGACGTACTCGAGGTAGCTGCGGAGGATCTGGGCTTCGAGAGACTCTCTCTGGATCCGCGTCAGGCGCCCCCACTCGCGGTCGATCTCCTTGCGGACGTCTTCCGGCAGCGTCAGGGCGTCGAGCTTCTCCTTGAGCTCGCTCAGGCCTTCCTCGGCGCCTTCTCCCTCGCCGAGCTCCTTCTGGATCGCCTTCATCTGTTCGCGCAGGTACATCTCGCGCTGGCGATCTCCCAGCTCCTCCTGCACCTTCGACTTGATGTCCTCCTGCGCTTCGAGCATCCCGATCTGGCGCTGGACGAACACGAGGACGCGGCGGAGGCGGTCCTCCACCGAGAGGGTCTCGAGCAGCCCCTGACGGTCGGCGAGCGGGATCTCGACGTAGCCCGCCACGAGGTCGGCCAGGCGGCCCGGCTCGTTGACCTCGCCCAGGATCTGCTCGATGACTTCCTCCGGAACTCCCGATTTCTTTCCGAGCTCGGACGCGCGCTCCCGCGCCTCCCTGTGCAGGGCGACGAACGCGGGGTCCTTCGGATCGAGCGGAAGCATCTCCCGGGCCTCGAGGACCGTCGCCTCGAGGTGGCCGTTCTTTTCCGCGATCCGCATCGCGATCCCGCGCTGCTTGCCGTTCAGGAGCAGACGGGTCCCCCCGAGGCCGCGCTGCACGGCGCCGATCGAAGCGATCGTTCCGATCGTGTAGAGGCCTTCGGGGGTGACATCGTCGAGGTCCTGCCGCTGGGTCACGGCAAAGACGAGGGGCTCGGGGTGCGTGAGCGCCGCCTCGATCGCCCGGAGAGTGGGCTTGCGGCCGGCCGTGATCGGCACCGCGACCCCGGGAAAGAGAACCGCCGACCGCATCGGGACGACGGGAAGAGACAGTGTTTCTGACATGAAAGTCACTCCTCTGAACGGCCCTCAGCTTTCACCAGAACTTTCGACCGGGCGGTTCGACCATAAAAACATTGAGTCCAGCGGTATTATTTCTCCTGCCGAAAAAATCTGAACCCCGACTGCTCACATCCGGCCAAGTGTCCGCAATTGGGATTATCAAATCCCGTGCCCGGCCAGAACTTCGTTCTCCACCGGACGTAAACCGTTGACAGCCATCGGAATCGATTGTGGCACCGGGCTTGTTATTGCGTCCCCGAAGGAACCCGAATGGATATCCCAAGAGACACCCGAAAACCTCGCCGGCGGCGCATCATTTTCGCCGGCGTAGGAGCGCTCGCGCTCCTGGCCGTCACGCTCGGCCTGCGGCGGTTGAAGCCGGCGGCGCCGACAGTGGACCGGGCCACGCTCTGGATCGACGTGGCCAAGCGCGGCGAGATGCTGCGGCAGGTGCGGGGAACGGGCACGCTCGTCCCCGAGGTGATCCGGTGGATCCCGGCCGCCACGGACGGGCGGGTCGAGAAGATCCTCGTCCTCCCCGGCACCGCCGTGAAGGCCGACACGGTGATCCTCGAGCTCTCGAACCCGGACGTGTCGCTCGCCTCGCAGGACGCGGCGCTCCAGCTCAAGTCCGCCGAAGCCGACTACATCAGCGAGAAGGTGAAGATCGAAGGGCAGCGCCTCGACCAGGAGGCGAGCCTCGCCACACTCGAGGCCGACTACAACCAGGCGTCGCGCGAGCGCGACATGAACGAGAAACTCTTCGCCGACGGGCTCGTCTCCAATCTGGTGCTCGAGAATTCGCGGGGCAAGGTCAAGGAGCTGGCCAAACGGCTGGACATCGAGAAGAAGCGCCTCGACATGAGCGCGGACTCCGTCTCGGCGCAGCTCGCGAGCCAGAAGACCTCCGTCGAAAAGGTCCAGGCGCTCGCCGCGGTTCGGCGGGACCAGGCGGCGGCCCTGAAGGTTCGAGCGGGGATCGACGGGATCCTCCAGCAGGTCCCCGTCGAGGTGGGGCAGCGCGTTGCGGCGGGGGCGACGCTGGCGAAGGTCGCGCAGCCCGACAAGCTCAAGGCGGAGCTGAAAATCGCCGAGACCCAGGCCAAGGACATCCTGGCGGGGCAGCCGGCGGACATCGACACGCGAAACGGCGTCGTGGCCGGCGTCGTCAGCCGGATCGACCCCGCCGTCCAGAACGGAACCGTCACGGTCGACGTCGCGATCCGCGGCCCGCTTCCGAAGGGCGCGCGGCCCGACCTGTCCGTCGACGGGACGATCCAGCTCGAGAAGCTCGAGAACGTCCTGTCGATCGGGCGCCCCGCGTTCGGGCAGGAGCAGAGCACCGTCGGAATGTTCGTCCTGGAACCCGGAGGCAAGTTCGCGCAGCGCGTTCCGGTGAAGCTCGGACGAGGGTCGGTCAACGCGGTCGAGGTCCTCGGAGGTCTCAAGGCCGGCGATCAGGCAATCCTCTCGGACATGTCGAGATGGGACGGGTTCAACCGTGTCCGTCTCGAATGAAAGGAAGACGATGACGGCGAATCCGGACTCCCTGATCCACATGGAAGGAATCCGCAAGGTGTTCTACACGGACGAGGTCGAGACCCACGCCCTGTCGGAGATCCATCTGGACATCCGGAAGGGAGAGTACGTCGCGATCGCCGGACCTTCGGGATCCGGGAAGTCGACGCTCCTCGCCATCATGGGACTCCTCGACACGCCGACCCACGGCCAGTACCGCCTGAACGGCAAGGCCGTCGAGGACATCGGCCCGTCGGAGCGGGCGCGCATCCGCAACCGCGAGATCGGGTTCATCTTCCAGAGCTTCAACCTGATCGGCGATCTGACCGTATACGAGAACGTCGAGCTCCCGCTCACCTACCGCGGCATGTCTTCCGCCGAGCGCAAGAAGAGGGTCCACGAATCGCTCGAGCGCGTCGGGATGAGCCACCGGACGAAGCACTATCCGGCGCAGCTCTCGGGCGGCCAGCAGCAGCGCGTCGCGGTCGCCCGGGCGCTCGCGGGCTCCCCTTCGATCCTCCTCGCCGACGAGCCGACCGGGAACCTCGACTCCCGCAACGCCGAGTCGGTCATGGAGCTCCTGCGGGAGCTCCACCGGGACGGCGCAACGATCTGCACCGTGACGCACGATCCGAGATTCTCCCGCCACGCCGAGAGGACGATCCACGTCTTCGACGGCCGGATCGTGGAAGAGACGCTCGCCGCCGAAGCCTGACGCGGACGAAGGGAGGATCCGATGACGCACGGCCTTCAGGACGTCCGGTTCGCGCTGCGGGGCCTCCGCAAGAATCCCGGGTTCGCATTCGTCGCCGTCGCGACGCTCGCCCTGGCGATCGGCGCAAATACCGCGATCGTCTCCGTCGTTCACGCGGCGCTTCTCGCTCGCGTGGATCCGGCGGTCGCGCTCCGGACGGATTGAGGAGACGACGATGAAAGGCTTCGCCACCGATCTCAAGCACGCCGCCCGGGTCCTCGCCGCCCGTCCCGGCTTTGCCGCCGCCGCGATCCTCTCGCTCGCG
>DATFVB010000106.1 GCA_035260525.1 Thermoanaerobaculia bacterium | reverse complement strand
CTCATCGACCTGCTAGGGAAATAGCGAGATCACCCCGCGGCTTGCATAGACTGGGAGGATGAGCCGGACGAGTCCCCGGGCGTGGCATCGCGCGGAGCTCCTCTTCGTCATCACGGCGCTCCTCGCGTTCGCCTTCACCCTGCTCGCGCGTGCGGCCGCGAGGCTTCCGCACGGCGGTCCGCTCGACCAGCGGATCGAGCGGGGAGTTCACGCCCGACTTCCCGCGGCGGCCTTCGCCCTGCTCCGCGCGGTCTCCTTCTTCGGAAGCACGATCTTCATCGTCGCGGGGTGCCTCGCGGTCGCGCTCGTGCTCGGGCGGATGGGAGCGCGCCGGCGGCTGCACGCGTTTCTCCTCGCGATCATCGGCGCGGTGGTGTGGGTGCAGCTCTTCAAGCGCTTGTTCCACCGCGCGCGGCCGGATCTCTTCGATCCTCTGGCGAACGCGATCGGGTTCTCGTTCCCGAGCGGCCACTCCGCGCTCGCGGCGGCCTTCTTCGGGTCGGTCGCCGGGCTCGCCGCGGCGTCCTCGAAGCGCGGCCGCCACGCCGCCGTCTATCTCGCCTGCGGGGTCGCGGCGGTCTTTCTGGTCGGGTTCTCGCGCGTCGCGCTCGGCGTGCACTGGCCGACCGATGTCCTCGCCGGCTGGGCGGTCGGTTTCGGCTGGCTCGCGCTCGTTTTCGCCTTCGCCGAGCGTCAGGCGCGCCGCGCCCGCGAAGCGTTCGTCGAAAAGAAGACACCGTGAGGCGGTGCGTCTTTTTGTCACCACTCGGGGACCGGGCTGACATAAATCCATTGCAGCGGCCGGCGGCGCCGCCAACTCATTGAAAACACGGTGGAAGAATCGAGGACGCCTTGGCCCGCGAATTGCGATCCGGATTTTCATACAACTGACGCATTCGGCGGTCGAACGGGGTGCCGTCCATGAGCGAACCGAGAATCGCGAAGAAATGTCCGCAGTGCGGCGAGCTGTACCTCGTCCCGCTGATCGACCGCGCGCTCGTCGAAGAATTCTTCCGCTGCTCGAAATGCGGCTATTCGGAACCCGTGGCCGATCCGGAGGGCCGCGACGACCCGCCGGAAGAGTGATCTCCGGCCGCGGTAAGCTACGCGCTCGATGCGCGCCGCGTCCGCGATTCGATCCCGTTTCCGCCGGAGGCCGGCGTGCACGCGCTGATCGAGCAGCTCGCCCGCCACGGGCTGCCGCTCGTCTTCGCCAACGTTCTGCTCGAGCAGCTCGGGCTTCCGATCCCGGCGATCCCGACGCTCGTGGCGGCCGGCGCGCTGTCGGCGGGCGGGCGCCTCTCGGCTGGCGCTCTCCTCGCGCTCGCCGTCGTCGCTTCGCTCATCGCCGACTCCCTCTGGTATTTCCTCGGGCGCCGGCACGGCTACCGGATCCTTAAGACCGTCTGCGGAATATCGCTCTCTCCCGATTCCTGCGTCCGCGAGACGGAGGCGGTTTTCGAGCGGCACGGCGTCGTCTCGCTGCTGTACGCGAAGTTCATCCCCGGTTTCTCGACGGTGGCGCCGCCGATCGCGGGGGCGGTGCGGATCGGCTTTCTCCGATTCGCCCTCTTCGACGCGGGAGGCGCGCTGATCTGGGCCGGCTCGGGCGTGGCCGCCGGGATCGTCTTCCACCGGGCGATCGACCGCGTCGCCGAATTCCTGGAGGGTCTGGGATTCTGGTCGCTCGTGATCGCCGCAATCCTGCTCGCGCTCTTCGTCGGCTGGAAATGGTGGCAGCGGCGGCGCTTCTACCGTTTTCTCCGGATGGCCCGGATCACGCCGGCCGAGCTCCGGGCCCTGGTCGACGCCGGGAAGGCGCCGGTGATCGTCGACGTGCGCAATCGCGCCGCCGCCCAGCGCGATCCGCGGCGAATCCCGGGCGCGATCCGCCTCCTCGCGGAAGAGATCGACACGTCGATCGACCAGCTGCCGCCGGACCGGGAGATCATCCTGTACTGCACCTGACCCAACGAAGCCTCGGCGGCCCGTGTGGCCCGCCTGCTGATGGACAGGGGATTCATGAAGGTTCGGCCGCTCGAAGGGGGCCTCGACGGCTGGATCGACGGCGGGCATCCGGTCGAAGGGGAGCTGCCGCCTCTGTATGCGATCCGCCCGGCGGGCGGATAGCGCGAGCGGCGCGGTGATACGCGCCGTTATACGGGCGCGTGCGGCCCGCCCGCGGCCTTAACGTACGCCTCGGTACGCCGCGGTCGCGGGCCGGGCCGCCCGCGCGCGTCTTCCGGCACGTCTGACCGCGCCGTGCCGTGAGAATTCAATACACGGATTGTGAAACGGGGGAGGGAGTCACTCGCCCAGCATCTTCTCCCGATAATGCCCGACCGGGACGGGGCCGTCCTCCATCATCCCATCCATGAATTCCCGGAGGCGGAACGCGGGGCCGCGGGCGCGGCGGACGTCGTCGTAGAGCCCGCGCACCTCCCGATAGCCGAGGTAATAGAACGTGAGCTGCGGCGCGCTCGTGATCGCGCGTGTCCACATGTTCGCGGAGAACTGGGCGTCCTGGACGGCGTCCTCCCGGAGGAACCGGGCGAGCTCGTCGCGCGTGATCCCTGTCGTGTGCACCCGGATGTCGGCGATCGTCCGCGCGATGTTCTCCATCTGCTTCTTCAGGTGCGCGACGCGGTCGAGAGGTCCGCCCCAGCCCTCGTCGAGCATCAGCCGCTCGCAGAACGTCCCCCATCCCTCGACGAAGACCCCGTCGGCGAACAGGGCCCGCACCTTGCGCGGATGCCGCGCCGCGAACTTGAGCTGCAGGTAATGGCCGGGAAGGGTCTCGTGCGGCGTGATCATCGTGTTGAAGTGGTCGTTGAAGTCGCGGAAGAACGCGTCGCGCTCGGCCGGTGACGCCGTTTCGGGAGGGGTCGGCAGGAACCAGAGCGTCTTCGCTTCCGGTTCCCACGGGCCCGCGGCGTAGATTCCGCCCACACTCTGGCCGACGAAGAATCCGGGGGAACGGTCGGTCCAGATCGTCAGGGGATCGGGCAGCGTGACGATCTTCCGGTCGCGAAGGTACCGGTCGAGCGCGAGGACGCGCTCCCGATACTGGGCGACGAAAGCGTCGACGCTTTCCGCATGGTCCGCCGCGGCGCGCGCGAAGATCCGGCGCAGGAGGGCGCGATCGTCCGCGGGAGGCTCCTCCCCGGGAAAGTATCGGCTCCAGATCGTCCGGCCGTACGCGGCCGCCTCCGCGCGCTTGGCCGCGAGGTCCCGCTCCGCGTCGGCGAGCACCGCCTCGACGGATTCGGCGACGCCGGTCCCGAGCCGGAACGTTTCCGCGTAATCGGCGCCCAGACGCGGGTTGCCGGTCGCCTTCCGGCCGAGTGCGTCGAGAAAGGCGGCGAGCCGGTCGAGGGCTTCCGCCGCCTTCGCGCCCGATTCCGACAGCGCCGGATCGACGCGCGGGAACCCCTCGCGATAGAAGGCGGCGCTCGCCCGCGCCTGAGACGCGGCGATCGCGCAGATCTCCGGGGCGACATCGGCCGGAGCCGATTTCGCGAGAGCTTGTTCCGCCTCGCCGGCGAGTCGCGGCAGGAGGGCCGCCCGAGCCGCGGCGGCGGACAGGCGCTCGGCCGCCGGACGGTCGTCCCGGATCAGGAGGAAGACGGTGGCGTTGCCGATCGGATCGGTCCACCAGAGAGGATCGCGCTCGGGCCGCCGGCGGACCGCGAGGTCGTGAATCTCCCGGCGGATCTGTCCCTCGAGGGCCTCGGCGTCGAGCCGATCGTCGGGCGTCCCGCTGCCGGTCCGCTTCCAGGCTTCGATTTCGGCGAGCGTCTTCCCGTTGAAATCGAGCCATTCCTTCCGCCGCGGCTCGGTCCAGCTTTCGAGCTCTCGGTCGTGGTCATGGCGGCCCGCCTGGGTCGCGACGGTCGGCCAGGCCGCGAAATAGCGATCGATGTAGCGATCGCGGATGGGAGCGAGCGCCGGAGCGGCCGCGAGCGTCGGAACCAGAAGAACGAGGAGCATCGATGCATCATAAGGCACGCTTTTTGTATGCCTTTACGGACTTGCGCAAATACGTGTTGACAGGTACGGCAACACCCATAGAATCCATGCAATTTCTTCCATGACGGTCGTTTTCGACACCTCGGCAAAGGAAATGGTGTACGACGGGGAGAACCTCGCCCTGCGGAAGAGCCTCGGCTCGACCGCGGGCTTTTCGTAGCGCGCGCTCCCGTGCTCGTCTGGCAGGGACCAGAGCCAAGCCGGCCGGCCCGAGGCTGGTGCGCCCCACAGAACGAACATTGAGGAGAACCGGAGATGCATTTTCAGTCGACCCTCAGGAGAGCCGCGGGGACTGCCGCGGCTCTTCTTCTTGGCGCCGGGCTCGCGGCCGCCGCGAGCGGCGGCGCCTCGGCCAGCGGCGTCCCGTTCGGGAGCGACATCCCCGGCAGCCGGAAGCTGCCCAACGGCGCGACCCTCATTCCGGTGGTCCACCACGACGTGTCGCTGCCGCTGGCCGCGATTCCCCCCGTTCCCCCCGGTCCGCCCGACGACGTCGACCGGGAGCCGGGACGGATTCCCCTGAATCTCCCGGCGAACCGCCCCGATCCGGTGCGGCAGACGTCGGCCGTGACACTCGCGATGCCGACCTCGTCGAGCTTCGAAGGCATGGGCGCCGGGCTCGCGGGATTCTCTCCGGGCGGCACGCCTCCCGACACGAACGGCGACGTCGGGCCGAACCACTACGTCCAGACGGTCAACTCGTCGGTGACCGTGTTCAGCAAGAGCGGTGCGATCCTCCTCGGGCCGGAGTCGATCAACACGCTCTGGAGCGGGTTCGGCGGGGGATGCCAGACCAACAACGACGGCGATCCGGTCGTCAAGTACGACGGCGCGGCGGACCGGTGGGTCGTCTCCCAGTTCGCGGTGAGCTCGACGCCGTACCTTCAGTGCGTCGCGGTCTCCTCGACGAGCGATCCCACGGGTTCCTGGAACCGGTATTCCTTCTCGTTCGGTTCCTCGAACTTCAACGACTATCCGAAGATGGGCGTCTGGCCGGACGCCTACTACTTCTCGTTCAACATCTTCGCCAACGGCAGCACGTTCTCGGGAGGCATGGCGTGCGCCTACGACCGGGCGGGCATGATCGCCGGCGGCACCGCGAAGGCCGCGCAGTGCTTCGGCCCGAAGGCCAATGACGGCGGCCTGCTGCCGTCGGACCTGACGGGGACGACGCTCCCGCCCGGGGGCTCGTCGAATTACTACGTCGACCTCCAGACGAGCTCGCTCAGCCTCTGGCGTTTCCACGTCGACTGGACGACGCCTTCCAACTCGAGCTTCAGCGGTCCGACGAGTCTCGCGGTCGCGAGCTACTCCGCCCTGTGCGGCGGCGGAACATGCGTGAAGCAGCCCGGGACCACGCAGCAGCTCGACTCCCTGGCGGACCGCCTGATGTACCGGCTCGCTTACCGCAACATGGGCAGCTACGAGTCTCTCGTCGTCGACCACAGCGTCACGGCGGGCTCCGGCGGCGGCATCCGGTGGTACGAGATCCGCTCGCCGGCCAGCTCGCCGACGATCTTCCAGCAGGGAACGTTCGCGCCCGACTCGAGCTACCGCTGGATGGGATCGGTCGCCATGGATCACGTCGGCAACATCGCGGCGGGATACAGCATCTCCGACGGCTCGACGAACAAGCCGGGAATCCGGTTCGCCGGCCGGCTCGTGACGGACCCCGCCGGGCAATTCTCCCAGGGGGAGAGCACGATGATCACCGGCGGCGGCGTCAACACCGGGTCGTACTCCCGCTGGGGGGACTACTCGAGCATGAGCGTCGATCCCACGGACGACTG
>DATFVB010000105.1 GCA_035260525.1 Thermoanaerobaculia bacterium | reverse complement strand
TAGCCGCCGGCCGGCCCGCCGAATCCGTCTTCCCGCACGTCTGGCCGCGCCTCACCATCGATCCAACCGAGAACCTTCCGCCCTCGTCAGCCAGGTTTCGAGGGCGCGGCGATACGCGCGGTTATACGGGTCCGTCGGGCCTGCCGGCGGCTCGACGGACGCTCTCGGTACGCCTTCACCGCCGGCAGGCCCGCCGAACCCGTCTTCCAGCACGTCTGGCCGCGCCTCGTTGTTGAGTCAGCTGACGCGAAGCTCGTGCCGGCCGCGCCCGTCTCCGACGTACATCTCGAGTACGCCGGAAAGCCGTCGCGCGAGCCCTCCCTGTCATCGCGAGCGGAGCGAAGCGATCTCCGGCCCCCAGAGGCGCCGTTGAGGCCCGGATCGGCCGATTTCGACGTTTCAAGACAGCCAACCCCCCGGCGCATGCGCAAAATAACCCTTTCGCCGGGAACGCGGAACGATTAGATTCGGGAGGCCAGTGAGGAATCGATGAAGGTTCTGTTTCTACATTTTACGGGGGAAGCCCGCGACGCCAAAGCCGCGAGGCTGGCCAAGTCCGGGGCGGAGCTGATCGTCGAGGAGCCCCGCTGGCCCCGGTTCTACGAGCTCGCCCGGAAGGAGAAGCCCGCCGCGATCGTCATCGACTTCTCCCGGGCGCCGTCGCACGCGCTCGAAACCACCGACTATCTCTCCAAGGCCAAGGACACCCGCGACCTCGAGCTCTTCGCGATCCACGTCTTCGACGACCGGAAAGAGCTGCTCAAGGAGAGGGTTCCGAAGGCGCAGGTCTACTCCGAACGGGAGCTCGCGGCGGTGATCGCGGAGCGTCTCCCGAAGTGGGAGGCCGCCCGCGCGGCGGCGGAGGAAGCCGCTCGCGAGGAGCGGCAGCAGCGCCTCGAGGAACGCAAGGTGGCTGCCGCGGCGTCGAGGGCCCGGGCCCGCGAGAAACGGCTGGCCGCCCGCGCGGCGGCGGCGGCGGCCGAGCCGCCCCGGGAAGGGCCGGCTCCTGCGCCCGAGAAGGCGCCCCGCGCGGCCGCACCGAAGGCAAAGAAGCCCGAGAAGAGGAAAGCCGCGCCGAAGAAGAAGGCCGCCGCGCCCGCGAGGAGCCGGAAACCCGCGCGGTCCCGGCGACCGCCCGCGAAGAGCAAACCGAAGAAGAAGAAGTGACAAGGAGTTGAAGGATGTCTGCTGAGTTCTCGAAAGAGGCCGCCGCCCGCTACGCCGACGATTCGCGGGGACGATTCGAAACCGCCCTCCGCGAGATCGTCGAGATCCCGACCATTTCCGTCGAACCCGAGCACAAACCGGACATGGCGCGAGGGGCTCGCTACGCGGCGGATCTCCTCGAGTCGATGGGGGCGAAGGCCCGCGTTTACGAGACGGGAGGGCATCCTCTCGTGCACGGCCAGTTCGAAACGGGCGCGGGCCGTCCGACCGTGACGATCTACAACCACCTGGACGTCCAGCCGGCGGAGGGCCCCGACTGGAGGACCGAGCCGTTTCGCTTCACGCGCGAAGGGGACACGTATTTCGGGCGGGGGACGACCGACGACAAGGGACCGGCGATCTCGGCCCTCTTCGGCGCCAAGTACGCCGCCGACAACGGCGCGCGCGTCAACATCGACTTCCTCTGGGAGCTCGAGGAGGAGATCGGCTCGCCGCACTTCGAGTCGACGATCCGGGACCATGCCGCCGACTTCGCGACCGGCTCGATCGTCGTCTGCGACACCGTGTGGGTTTCTCGCAAGCATCCGGCGTGTCCGGCCGGTCTCCGCGGTTTGCAGGGTTTCCGCTTCACGCTGCGCACGGGGGAGACGGACCAGCACTCGGGGACCGCGGGGGGCGCCGCCCGCAACCCGCAGGCGGAGATCTGCGAGCTGATTTCCCAGTGCATGGACGCGAAGACGGGACGGGTGAAGATCCCGGGGTTCTACGACGACGTGGTCAAGCCGACGAAACAGGAGCTGGAGGACATGAAGAAGTCCGGCTTCACGACGCGCGAGTTCAAGAAGGACCATCTGCTGAAGTCGCTCCGCGTCGACGATCCCCTCGAAGTGATGAAGCGGATCTGGATGATGCCGACCTTCGAGGTCCACGGCATCGCCGGGGGCTACACGGGCCCCGGCGTGAAGACCATCATCCCTCCGAGCGCCACCGCGATCGTGTCGTGCCGGCTCGTTCCGAACATGAAGCCGAAGAAGATCGCGAAACTGGTCAAGGACTTCGTCAAGTCGAAGAATCCGGACGTCGAGGTCTGGTCCGAGCACGCGCTGCCGGGCTACAGCGCGAAGACGACGGGGCCCTACGCCGACGCGATCAAGGCCTCGATGAAGTTCGCGTTCGGCAAGGAGCCCGTGTTCGTTCGCGAAGGCGGGTCGATCGGCGCGGTGCTTTCCATGGAGAGCGTGCTGAAGGCCCCGGTCTACTTCCTCGGCCTCTCGCTCCCGGAGCACGGCTACCATGCGCCGAACGAGAACTATGACTGGCAGCAGGCGCGCGGGGGGATGATGGCGTTTGCGGAGTATTTCCGCCGGGTCGGCGAACTCTAGGGGAGGCGCGGACGATCGCTCGAGCGAATACGGGCGCGAACGACCCGCCGGCGGCCTAGTCGTGCTGCCGATGAAACGCTCCGATGAAACCGTGTATTATTCCGGCCCCGGGGGTAGCGGCAACCGGTGTCCTCGGTGCGGCTGGCCGGCCGGCTCGTGCGCGTGCGCGAAGAAAGAGGACGTCGCCGCTGTGCTCGCACAGCAGCGCGTCCGCGTCTCCCGGACGTCGGCGGGGCGAGCGGGCAAGACGATCACGCTCGTGACCGGCGTCGAAGGGGGCGAGAAGGTCCTGGCGGCGCTGGCGAAAGAGCTCAAGGCGCGGTGCGGCGCGGGCGGGACCGTCAAGGACGGAGCGATCGAGATCCAGGGCGACCACGTCGAGACGGTGCTCGGGTTGCTGGCTGCCGACGGATACCGCCCGAAAAAGTCCGGCGGGTAATTGCGGGCCGGCTCGGCGCGGCGGGCCGCTGAGCTCGCCGGACGACCGTTCTCCGGAACACGACCGTTCGCATTTGTCAAGCGGGAATCGACGGGAAATTTTTCGAAGGACAGTTGCTTTCGCCGCGGGGGCGGGCGGACAATCTTTTCGTGCTTCCGGAAGTCTTCGAGTGCCCGCGCTGCGAGCGGCAGTTCATCGTCGACGAGCCGTCGGAAGGGTACGTCACGGTCCACTGCCCGCAGTGCGGCCGGTACCTCGGCGAGCGCGATCTCTCGTACGTGCTGCGCTCGGAGATCGACGAGCTCGTCGAGAGGCTGGAGTTCGAGCGAAACCGCCTCGAGAACGACGCCGCCGTCTACGGGATGACGGATTGCGAGGCGGAGATGAAGCTCTACGGCCGGGAGATCCCCGCCGCCGTCGGCGTCCTGCGGGAGACGATCGGGAAGCTTCGGAAGATGAGCGAGTCGTACAAGCCCGCTCCGTCGAAGACCCGCGACCGGTGAGCCGCGCGCACTTCCGGTAGACTCTTCCCACCGATGCCCCTGTCCCATGGAACGAAGGTCGGGCCTTACGAGGTCCTCTCGCCGAGGCGATCATGACGCTCGGTCCCGGCATGAAGGTCGGCCCGTACGAGATCGTCGCGGCCCTCGGGTCGGGCGGCATGGGGGAGGTCTATCGGGCGCGGGACCCGCGGCTCGGCCGCGAGGTCGCGCTCAAAGTGCTTCCGGAGGAATTTTCCGAGGACCGCGAGCGGCTCGCCCGGTTCGAGCAGGAAGCGCGAGCCGCCTCCGCCTTGAACCACCCCGGCATCGTCGTCGTCCACGAGATCGGGACCGCCGACGGCCGGGCGTTCATCGCCATGGAGCTCGTCGAAGGACGGACGCTGCGGGGGCTCCTCGAGGACGGCCCCGTCGGGATCCGCAAGCTCCTCGACGTCTCGACCCAGCTCGCCGAGGCGCTCGCGAAGGCGCACGACTCCGGGATCGTCCACCGGGATTTGAAGCCCGAGAACGTCATCGTCTCGAAGGACGGCTACGTCAAGGTCCTCGACTTCGGGCTCGCGCGGCAGACGGGCCGGCGCGGATCAGATTCCTCCGAGCTCCCGACGCAGACGGGCACGGCTCCCGGAACGGTGATGGGCACCGTCGGCTACATGTCGCCGGAGCAAGCCGTGGGCCGTCCCGTCGACTTCCGTTCCGACCAGTTCTCGTTCGGGTCGATGGTCTACGAGATGGCGACCGGGAAGCGCGCGTTCGAGCGAGGGAGCTCCGCCGAGACGCTGACGGCGATCATCCGCGAGGAGCCGGAGCCCATCTCCGCCGTCACCACGCGTGTCCCCGCGCCGCTCCGGTGGATCGTCGAGCGCTGCCTCGCCAAGGACGCCGAAGACCGTTTCGCATCGACGAAGGACCTCGCGCGGGACTTGAAAAGCCTCCGCGACCATCTGACGGAAACGTCGGCGTCGCTCCAGGCCGGTGTGGGCGGCGCCATTCCGATCGGCCGGGTCCGGAGCCTCCGGCGGCGCGCGATCGCCGCGACGACTGCCGCGCTGCTCCTCGCGGCCGCGCTCGCTGTCGCTCTTTTCCTTCCTCGAAAACCTTCGCCCGGTCCGGTCTTCCGGCGACTCACGTTCCAGCGCGGCGCGATCTGGGGAGCGCGGTTCACGCCCGACGGGGGTTCGATCGTCTACGGCGCCGCGTGGGACGGACAGCCCTCCCACCTGTACGCCGTGCGGGCGGACAACCTGCTGTCGTCGCCTCTCGACCTTCCGGCGGCATTTCTCCTGGGAATCTCCTCGCAGAGCGAGCTCGCTCTCGCGCGCGATCCGATCCAGGTCACGACACTCCAGATCCAGGGGACGCTCGGGAGAGCTCCGCTCTCCGGCGGCTCGCCGCGGGACATCGAATCCGGGGTTTCCTTCGCCGACTGGTCGCCGGACGGCAAGGGGCTCGCCGTCGTCCGGGACGTCGGCGGGCACGCGGACCTCTTCTATCCCGACGATCATCTCCTCTACGCATCGCAGGGGTGGGTGAGCCATCCGCGGTTCTCGCCCGACGGAAAGTGGATCGCATTCCTCGACCACGCGTCGGCGGGAGACGGCGGCTCGGTCGTCCTCGTCCCGGTCGACGGGCGGAACCCGAAGACGCTCGCCTCCGGCTTCTCGACCGTGCAGGGGCTCGCCTGGCGGCCCGACGGCAAGGAGATCTGGTTCACCGGAACGTCGGAAGGAAACGCGCGGTCGCTCTGCGCGGTCACACCCGGCGGCCGCATGCGGGTGATCCACCGCGTTCCCGCGACCCTGACGCTGTATGACATCGCGAAAGACGGCCGGGCTCTCGTCGAGCAGGAGGACCAGCGCGCGAGCGCGTTCGCCATGGCGCCCGGGGAAACCCGGGAGAGGGACCTCTCGGGTCTCGACTGGAGCGGCCTGAACGGGCTTTCGATGGACGGGAAGCTCGTGGTCTTCGACGAGACGGGGGAGGGCGGCGGCCAGAGCGGGTCGCTCTACATCCGGAAGACGGACGGCTCCGCGCCCATCCTGCTGGGGCCCGGCGGCGCGGGAGGGTTCTCCTCGGATTCCGCCTGGGCGGCGGGATACGGTCTCGACGCCACGAAGATCTCGCTGTTCCCGACGGCCGCGGGGAAGCCGCGCGTCGTCCAGACTTCGCTCGTCAACGTCAGCTCCCCGCAGTTCGTCTCCGGCTCGATGCGGCTCGTGGTGCGGGGGGCCGAGAAAGGGCACGGCCCTCGATATTTCGTCGTGGACTCTCAGACCGGCGCGACCCGCCCGATCAGCGACGAGGGAATTCCGTTCACGAGCTATACGCCCACGTCGCCCGACGGCAAACGGATGCTCGGTCTCGCCGCCGACTTTCGCCCGGCGATCTATTCGATGACGGGAGGAGCCCCGGTTCCCGTCCCCGGGTCGGCGCCCCGCGAGTATCCGGCGGGGTGGTCGACCGACGGACGGGCGGTCTACGTCTATCTCCGCGGAGGAAGCTCGGCTCCCGTCTACCGTGTGGACCTCGCGACCGGAAAGCGCGAGCTCTGGAAGACGATCAACGCACCCGATTCGGCCGGAATCACCGGGATCGCGCCGGTCATCGTCGTCATGGACGGGAAGTCGTATGCCTACGGCGTGACCCGGATCCTCTCGACCCTGTACCTCGTCGACGGCCTGAAGTGAGAGTCCTCGTCGTCGGCGCCACGGGCACGATCGGCCGCGCCGTCGTGGCGGCATTGGAAGATCGTCACGAGGTCCTTCCGGTCGCCCACCGCAGCGGCCCGTTGACCGTCGATCTTCAGGATTCTTCCTCGATCGTCCGCCTCTACGAAAAGGTCGGCCGGGTCGACGCCGTCGTCTGCGCGGCCGGCGCGACCAGGTTCCGGCCGCTCTCCGAGCTGTCGGAGGAAGACTTCCGGTTCACGCTTCATCACAAGCTGCTCGGGCAGATCAACATGGTCCGTCTCGGGATCCGCTTCGTCGCGGATCGCGGATCGTTCGCGCTGACGTCGGGGACGCTCGCGCGCCGCCCGTCTCCCGGCGGGGCTGCGATCTCGGTCGCCAATGCCGGAGTCGAGGCCTTCGTCGCCGCGGCAGCGCTCGAGCTCCCGCGCGGGATCCGGATCAACGCCGTCTCCCCCGGGTGGGTCGCCGAGACGCTGAGGAGGATGGGGCATCGGGCGGAGGGAGGCACGCCGGCAGCCGCGGTCGCGCGGGCGTTCGTCGAGGCGATCGAAGGGGACGCGACGGGCGCCGTGATCGAACCCGGCGGCGCGTAGGAGCGTCCCGTTCAGCCGGCGGGAAGAATGACGGACCGAAGGTGCCCCGTCCCCGCCTCGAGCTCGTCGAGGACGCGATCGATTGCCGCAGCCTCGAGCGGAACGCGGCGCGTGATGGCCCGCGACGGGTCGATCTTCCCCGCGGCCGCGAATTCCATCAGGTCGCGCAGGTCCGCGCGCGTGTGGTCGGAGCATCCGATGATCCGCCGCTCGCGCGAGAGGACGTCCCGGTAGGGATCGAAGGAAAAGGGGCGCGCGTCGAGAGCGACGATCACGAGTCTTCCGCCCGGGGCGAGCGCGCGCAGGGCGGCGGACCGCGACGCGGGCGTACCGGCGAAGTCGAGGGCGACGTCGGGTCCCCGGCCTCCGGCCGCGCCGGCAACCGACTCGGCAAAGTCCGCGGCCGACGCGTCGAGAGGGTGGGCGCCGAAGTCCCGCGCGGCCGAAAGTTTCGCGGGAACGACGTCGGACACGATGACCGCCCCCGCTCCCAGGACGCCCGCCAGCTGCACCGCGGATGCTCCGAGCCCTCCGAATCCCGAAACCAGCACGCTCTCTCCGGGTCGAATCTCCGCGAGCCGGAGCGCATGGAGCGCGGTCGCCGACGAGCACATCATGACGGCCGCCTCGTCGAACGAAACGCCGTCCGGGACCGGGATCGCGTTTTCCGCGGGGATGGCGATCATCTCCGCGTAGCCCCCGTCCCGCTCCTTGCCGATCATCTCGGCGCGCGGGCAGAAGCGTTCCCGCCCCGCGCGGCAGTCCGCGCAGGCTCCGCATCCGACGAGGTAATGGACGGCGACGCGGTCGCCGGGCGAGGGGAGCTCGACGCCCGCCGCTTTCTCGACGACCACCCCGGCGATCTCGTGGCCGGGAGTCACGGGAAGCCGCGCGCGGCCCGGGTCCCTCCGGTAATGGGCGTCCGTGTGGCAGATGCCGGCGGCGCGGATCTCGATCACGATCTCTCCGGGCGCCGGTTCGGGGACGGCCCGCTCTTCGTCGCGCAGACGCGCTCCCGGAGACGTCAGGCGGACGGCGCGCATGCGCTCAGACGGCGACTTCGATCTTCCTGAGGAACGCTTCGATCCTCCGCAGGGCCGTTTCCTTCCCCAGGAGCTCCAGCACGTCGAAGAGGGGAGCGCCGACGGTCTTTCCCGTCGCCGCGAGCCGCAGCGGGTGGATGAGCTTGCCGGCGGACGTCCCCTTCTCCGCCGCGAGCTCGCGGAGCGTGGCCTCGAGCGCCTCCTTCCGGAAGTCGGCGAGGGCCGAGAATCGCTCGGCGAGCGACGCGAGGAGCGACGGCGTGTCGGGACCGACGTTCTTCTTCAGCCCGGCCGCGTCGTATTCGGAGGGATCGGCCGTGTAGTCGGCGAGGCTCGCGCGGAGCTCCGTCAGCGTGCGCGAGCGCTCGCGGTGGAGCTCGATCGCGGCGAGCGCGGCCGGCTCGGGGGGGAGCTCGGCTCCGTCCACGTCGAGACGCAGGAAGAGCTCGGCCGGCGTCATCGCGGCGAGATACTTCGAGTTCATCCAGAGGAGTTTCTCCGGGTCGAAAACGGACGGGGACGCTCCGACGCGGTCGAGCGAGAAGTCCCGGATCATCTCTTCCAGCGTCATGATTTCCCGGTCGTCTCCCGGCGACCATCCGAGGAGCGCCAGGAAGTTGACGAGAGCCTCCGGGAAGACGCCGGCGTCGCGCCACTCCTCGACGGACGCGGCGCCGTGGCGCTTGGACAATTTCTTCCGGTCCGTCCCGTAGATCATCCCGAGATGCGCGAACTGCGGGACCGGCGCGCCGAGAGCCGCGAAGAGCGCGACGTGCTTGGGGGTGTTGGCGAGGTGGTCGTCGCCGCGGATGACGTGCGTGATCCTCATGTCGACGTCGTCGACGCAGACCGTGAAGTGATAGAGGGGATGGCCGCCGGAACGGACGAGGACGAAATCGTCCGTCGCCCCGGCGGGGAACTCGACGCGGCCCCGGATCAGGTCGTCGACGACGATCGGCTCGGGGCCGACGCGGAGGCGGACGACGAATTTCTCCCCCGGGCCGGCGCGGCGTCCGGCGTCTCCCGCGTCGAGCGGCCGGCATTTCTTCGAATACTGGTAGGCGCGCTTCTCCGCTTCGGCCTTCTTCCGATCGAGGTCGAGCTCCTCGGGCGTGCAGAAGCAGCGGTAAGCCTTGCCCGAGTCGAGCAGCGCGTCGGCGCGCGCGCGATAGAGGTCCATCCGGTCCGACTGGTGAATCGGCCCTTCGTCCCAGCGGATTCTCAGCCATTCGAGCGACCGAAGAATCTGGTCCGTCAGCTCGGTCCGCGAGCGCTCGACGTCCGTGTCCTCGATCCGCAGGACGTGCGTCCCGCCGTGGTGCCGTGCGAAGAGGAAGTTGTAGAGCGCCGTGCGCGCGCCGCCGACGTGGAGGCTTCCCGTGGGGGACGGGGCGAAGCGGACGCGAACGCTCATGAGACGGATCGTCCGCGTCGGTCGACGACCGGCGCGCGCCAGCGGTCTCTCCGGCGAGCGTCTGCCCGCGGATTCGCCGGCGGAACGGTTCCGCGGTCCGCCTGGGGGCCGTCGATTTTCGGCGCTGGTCCACGCCAGACGTTCATGTCGACCCTTCTCGCGCTGAAATCGCAGAGCGGCGGCCTGCCAATTTCGCCGATGACCCGCCGGCGCGTGCCCAGGGCGGACCGCGCGACCGGGCCGCGGGCGCGACATCCGCGCCGGCCGCGCGAGCGCGATCTTATCCTCCTCCGCTCTTGCGAGCTACGGAGGATTCTCCAGATCCTCCGAAGCCTTGGCGAAGGAGGATACGATCGCGCCGCCGTGAACTCCTCGACCATTTCGGCCGAAAAGCACTCGTGGCCGGCGGCGTTCGCGCTCGTCGCGGTGACCGTCGTCTGGGGCACGACCTTCATCGTCAACGCCGAAGTGCTCGGGCGGGAGCCGCCGCTCGGGTACGTCGCGTCGCGTTTCGTCCTCGCGGCGCTCGTTTTGAATGCCGCGACGCTCGGCCGGGCGGCCACGCCGCGGATCTGGCGGGACAGCATCGGAATGGGAGCGCTGCTGGCCCTCGGGATGGGCGCCCAGATCGTGGGGCAGACGGAAACTTCCGCGTCGAAGACGGCATTCATCACGGGGCTGTCGGTGGTCCTCACGCCGGTCGTCGCCCTCGTCCGGACGCGCCGGGCTCCCGGGCGGACGGTGCTCGCCGGCGTCGCGCTCGCGACGGCCGGGTTCGCGATGCTCTCGTGGCCGGCCGACGGCGGCGGCGTCAACCGCGGCGACCTGATGGTGCTCGCGTGCGCCGTCCTCTTCGCCGTCTATTTCGTCGAGAACGAGGTGCGGTCTCCGCGCCACGACGCCTTCCTCTACACCGCGCGGCAGATGATCGCCGCGTCGGCGACGCTCGCCGCCGCCTCGCTGTGGCTGAAACTCGCCCGGCCGGCCCTCGCCGCGGCGTCGTTCGAGGCGAAGCCGTTCGTCTTCGACCGCGGCTTCCTGATCGCGGTCGCCTACATGACGCTCTTCGCGACGATCGGGACGTTCACGGTGCAGAACTGGGCGCAGGCCCGGCTCTCGGCGACGCGCGCCGCGGTCATCTTCGCCCTCGAGCCGGTGTGGGCCGCAATCTTCGCGGCGGTGATCCTGGGGGAGCGCCTCGGAGTTCGCGGTTATGCCGGCGGAGCGCTGGTGATCGCGGGGATCGTCGTCTCCGAGTTGTAGCTGGCGCGTACCATACGCGGCGCTATACGAACGCGGGCACCCGGCCGCCGGCGCTCAACGTACGCCAACGGTACGCCTCGGCGCGCCGGCCGGGTGCCCGCGTCCGTCTTTCACCACGTCTGGCCGCGCCTCGAGGCGTTTTCGGTCGCACACGAGTGCCGTTCCAGGTGACGGATCGCAGCCAGCGCCGCGGCCTCGAATGGTTCATGGGACGAGCGGCGCCGTCGCTTTCGTTTCAGTGACGAGAACAGATTCGACGGTCAATCTGCCGAGGCGCGGGGAGACGCGAGCGTAAAGATCGGTCCACGATGTCAATTGCCGGCGCGCGGCCAGACGTGCTGGAAGGCGGGTTCGGCGGGTCTGGCCGGCGGCGAAGGCGTACTGAAAACGTACGTCTAGCCGCCGGCAGGCCCGACGGACCCGTATAACGGCGCGTATGGCCGCGCGTTCCCTAAGCGAGGGGAAACGTCAACGTGTACTGCCAGCCGCCGCGCTGGACAGTCATCAACAGCGTCGTCCGGCTGAAGTCGCGGTTCAGGATCGTCTCGGCTTCCTTCTCGCTCCGGACGTCGCTGCCGTTCAATCCCACGAGGTAGTCGCCGGCCGCGAGCCCCGCGCGGTCGGCGGGCGAGCCGCGGAACACCCGGCTGATTCGAAGGGCGCCCCGCGCGGGCGTGACCTGGATCCCGACCTCGTCGCGCAGGAGCCTCGCCCAGAGCCCCGCCGGCGGCTCCGACACGCGCAGCGGAAGCTTCCGGGCGCCGTTTCCCGCGCGCACCGACACCGTGATGAGCTTTCCGGGCGTGACGCTCGAGAGGATCGTGTCGAGGTCGTTCTTCGTCTCGACGGGCCGGTTGTCGATCGAGACGATCACGTCGTTCTTCGCGATTCCCGCGCGCGCGGCGGGGGAGCCCGGCTCGACGTGCGTCACCCGATAGCCGACCGGCTTTCCCTCTCCCGCCAAACGCGACGACGCCGTGCGCCCCCGGACGCCGATCCAGACCGGCCGCACCGAGCCGTAGTGCAGGAGATCGTCGACGATCCGCTTCGCGCGGTCGACCGGGATGGCGAACCCGATCCCCGAGGCGCCGCCGACGATCGCCGTGTTGATCCCGATGAGCTGCCCGTCGACGTTGACGAGCGGCCCCCCGGAATTGCCCGGGTTGATCGACGCGTCCGTCTGGATGAAATCGGTGAAGACCCGCTCCCGGTTCTCCTCGGGAACCGTGCGCCCGACCGCGGAGACGACGCCCGCCGTCACGGTGTTCGAAAGCCCGAACGGGTTCCCGATCGCGATGACGGTCTCGCCGATCATCAGGTCCGAGGAGGTCCCCATCGGGATCGTGGGAAGGCCCGGCTTCGCGCCGCGGATCCGCAGGACCGCGAGGTCGTTGTCCTGGTCGGCTCCCACGACGTCGCACTCGTATTCCTGGCCGCTCTTGGTCGTCGCGATGATCTTCGACGCTCCCGAGACGACGTGGTCGTTGGTGAGGATGACGCCGCCCGCGTTGATGATCGTTCCGGAGCCGAGCGACTTCGTCTTGTAGCGGCGCGGGCCGGCGTCGAACTCGCCGAAGAACTGGTCGAAGAAGGTCGGCTGCCGCCTCACCGTCTGCTCGGCGGAGATGTTCACGACGGCGGGGGAGACCTTCTCGACGACCGCGACGACGGCGTTGCGCCGGATCGGAGGAGTGGCCGCGAACACCGAAGAAGCAAGAGAAAGGGCGGCGACCGCGACGGCCGCCGCCCCGGGATTCCTGCGTCGTTCTCTCATGTCCCGGAAAACCGAGGTGTCATCTTCAGAATTCCGGGCCAACGTCGCCGAAGCGAATCGACCGGGCGCTCACGGTCGTGAGCGCTTCGGACTAAGCTTTGTGGACGTCGATTTCCTTCTTGCGTCCCGTGCCCGATCCGGTCTCGGCGCTTCCGGCCTTGATCGGGATCTGTTTCGGCTTCGTCTCCTCGCGCTTGGGCATGTCGATGTTCAGGATCCCGTCGGAGAACGTCGCCTGGATCCGGTTCTGCTCGACGCTGTTCGGGAGCGTGAAGGACCGCACGAACGTCCCGTAGGAGCGCTCGATCCGGTGGTAGTTCTGCTCGTTGCTCTCGCGGTTGAACTTGCGCTCGCCGCGGATCGTGAGGAGCCCGTCCTCGACCGTGAGGTTCACCTGATCTTCCTTGAATCCGGGGAGCTCGACCTTGAGCTGGATCTTGTCCTTCCCCTCGACGATGTCGACGGGGGGCATCCAGGTCCCGTAAGAGAGGTTCTCCTCGTCGGTGCCGCGCGCGCGCGCCGGCATCCGCTCCGTGCCGATGAGGCGGCTCATCCGCTCGCCCCAGCTCTGAAGCTCCTGAAAGGGATCCCATCGTGTCATTCCGTTCATTTCTCTACCTCCTGTGATTGACGGGTTATGAGATGGCCGCCGAAGCCGGTTCGGCGGCCGGTTCGGTTGCGGCCGTGCCGGGGATCTCGGTGAAGGCAAGCGACTCCCCGTCGGAGGCGACGGCCATCTCGATCGTCGCCTTCCCGGTGAGCTGTCCGCCGAGCACCATCTTCGCGAGAGCGTCCTGGACCGATTTCTGGATGGCGCGCTTCAAAGGACGCGCCCCGTACACCGGGTCGTATCCCTTCTTCGCGAGCCATTTCGCGGCCTCCGGGGTCCACGTCAGACGCAGGCCGCGCCCCTCGAGCGTCCGGACGAGCCGGGCGAGCTGGATCTCGACGATCCGCTCGATCTCCTCCTCCCGGAGCCGGTGGAACACGACGACGTCGTCGATCCGGTTGAGGAACTCGGGCCGGAAGTGGCGGGTGAGCGCCTCCGTGACCTTCGCCTTCATCTCGGCCTCGTCGCGGTCGGCGTACTCGTGGATCCATTCCGAGCCGATGTTCGAAGTCATGATGATGACCGCGTTGCGGAAATCGACGTTGCGCCCCTTGCCGTCGGTCAGGCGCCCGTCGTCGAGCACCTGGAGCAGGATGTTGAAGACCTCCGGGTGCGCCTTCTCGATCTCGTCGAAGAGGATCACGCTGTAGGGGCGGCGCCGCACCGCCTCCGTGAGCTGCCCTCCCTCCTCGTAGCCGACGTATCCCGGCGGCGCGCCGATCATCCGCGCGACCGAGTGCTTCTCCATGTACTCCGACATGTCGAGCCGCACCATCGCGTTCTCGTCGTCGAACAGGAACTCGGCCAGCGCGCGGGAGAGCTCGGTCTTCCCGACGCCCGTCGGGCCCAGGAAAATGAACGAGCCGACGGGCCGGTTCGGGTCGGAGAGGCCGGCGCGCGCGCGGCGGACGGCGTCGGAGATCGCGGTGACGGCCTCGTCCTGGCCGACGACGCGGCGGCGGAGCCGCGACTCCATCTGGAGGAGCTTCTGGCTCTCGGCCTCCATCATCCGGGCGACGGGGATGCCGGTCCATTTCGCGACGACCCGGGCGACGTCCTCCTCGTCGACTTCTTCCTTGAGCATCGGCGCCCCGCCCTGGAGGTTCGAGAGCGCGGTCTTGGCCTTCTCGAGGCGCTCTCCGAGCTCGCGGAGCTTCCCGTACCGGAGCACGGAGGCTTTCTCGAGGTCTCCCGCGCGCTCGGCGTCCTCGGCCTCCGCTTTCGCGTGCTCGATCTCCTCCTTCAGCTTCCGGATCTCGCCGATCGCATTCTTCTCGTTCTGCCAGCGCGCCTTCAGGCGGGAGGACTTCTCCTTCTCCTCGGCGAGCGCGCGGTCGATCGCTCCGAGGCGCTCGCGCGCCGCCGGCGTCTCCTCGCGCGCGAGCGCGCGCTTCTCGATCTCGAGCTGGACGACCCGCCGCTCGATCTGGTCGATCTCGGTCGGAAGCGAATCGATCTCGATTCGCAGTCCGGAGGCCGCCTCGTCGATCAGGTCGATCGCCTTGTCGGGGAGGAACCGGTCGGTGATGTAGCGGTGGGAGAGCTGCGCCGCCGCGACGATCGCCGCGTCGGTCACGCGCACGCCGTGGTGCACCTCGTAGCGTTCCTTGAGCCCGCGGAGGATCGCGATCGTGTCCTCGACGGTCGGTTCCTCGACGTAGACCGGCTGGAATCGCCGCTCGAGGGCGGCGTCCTTCTCGATGTATTTCTGGTACTCGTTCAACGTCGTCGCGCCGATTGCGCGGAGCTCGCCGCGGGCGAGCGCGGGCTTCAACATGTTCGACGCGTCCATCGAGCCCTCGGACGCGCCGGCGCCGACGAGCGTGTGGAGCTCGTCGATGAAAAGGATCACGCGGCCCTCCGCCTCCTCGATTTCCTTGAGCAACGCCTTGAGGCGGTCCTCGAACTCGCCGCGGTACTTGGCGCCGGCGATCAGGGCGCCGAGGTCGAGCGCGACGACGCTTTTGTTCTTGAGCCCTTCCGGCACGTCGCCCGAGCGGATCCGCAGCGCCAGCCCCTCGACGATCGCGGTCTTGCCGACACCCGGCTCGCCGATCAGCACCGGGTTGTTCTTCGTGCGCCGCGAGAGTACCTGGACGACGCGGCGAATCTCGTCGTTGCGCCCGATGACCGGGTCGAGCTTTCCCTTTCGCGCCGCCTCGGTGAGATCGCGGGCGTACTTCTTCAGCGCCTGGTACTTGTCTTCGGGGTTCTGGTCGGTCACGCGCGAGGACCCGCGGACCTCTTTCAGCGCAGAGAGGAGGGCCGCCTCGGTGGCTCCGGACGAAGAGAGCGCTCTGGCGGCTTCGGTGCCGCGCGCGTCGGCGAGCGCCAGCAGCAGATGCTCGGTCGAGACGTACTCGTCCTGGAACTTGTGGGCGATCTCGAAGGCCTTGTCGAACACCTTCACGAGCGAAGGGGAGACCTGCGCATCGGCGGAAGCCCCCGAAACCTTCGATCGCCGGGAGAGCGCGGCGTCGAGGGCGGACGCGATCGCGTCGGGATCTGCGCCGAGCTTGGCGAGGATCGGGAGGACGATCCCTTCCTTCTGCTGCAGCAGTGCCTGGAGGAGGTGATCGGCGGTGAGCTCCGCGTGGCCCATCTCTCGGGCGAGACGCTGAGCGTTCGAGACGGCTTCCTGGGCCTTGACGGTGAACTGGTCGAATCTCATCGCAGCTCTGATACTAGAACCTTAGTAGATCCATGTCAAGTGTTTTATGGAAAAATCTACATGTTTTCGCTCATATTTTACGTACAGCAGTCGCAATAACTTGGAAGTCCCGTGCCATCAGGGGAGTTTACGGACTGCTTTTTCCGCGCGTTGTCTGATCCGGCAGGAGTCGCAATGGCCGCAGGGCTCTCCCCTCTTTCCCGGGTCGTAGCAAGAAAGAGTCCACCGGTAGTCGAGCCCGAGCGACTCGCCGAGACGAAGAATCTCGGTTTTCGAAAGCTTCAGGAGCGGCGCGACGATCCGGAAGCGCCGGCCGCGGACGCCGGCGGCGGTGCCGAGATTCGCCATGCGCTCGAAGGCGCGCAGGAACGCGGGGCGACAGTCGGGGTAGCCGGAGTAGTCGACGACGTTGGCGCCGATCCAGATCTCGCGCGCGCCGATCGCCTCCGCCCAGGAAAGCGCATGCGCGAGGAAGAGCGCGTTGCGGGCGGGCACGTACGTCGCCGGGATCCGCCCCCGGCGCACGCCGCCCCTGGGGACGGCGATCTTGCGGGACGTGAGCGCCGAGCGCGCCTTCCCCGGCAAATCGACGGCCGCGATCCGGTGCTCGACGCAGCCGAATCGCCGCGCGAGCTTTCGCGCAAACGCGAGCTCGACGCGGTGCCGCTGCCCGTAGTCGAAGGAGAGCGCGTAGGTCTCGCGACCCTTCGCGCGCGCGAGCGCCAGGCACGTCGCCGAGTCGGCGCCTCCCGAGAGCAGCACCACCGCCTTCATCGTCCCGGCACGTCGCCCCAGAGAAGCTTGTGGAGCGGCAGCCCCAGCCGGATGTCGCAGCCGCTTTCGAGGATCCACTCCGCGAGATCCGCTCCCGGCAGGCGGTCCCAGACGGGAGAGAACGTGACGACCCGCGAAGCGTCGAGATTCCCTTGCGCGACGCGCGCGATCGCCCAGTCGAAGTCGGCGCGGTCCGCGAGCACGAACTTGAGCTCGTCGGACGGACGCAGCCGGGCGAGGTTCTCGTCGAGGTTGAAAGCCGCCATGCCGCTCCCCGGCGCCTTGACGTCCATGATCGCGATCGCGCGCGGGTCGAGGCGGTCGAGGGGGACGTGGCCCCCGGTCTCCACGAGCACGGTCTTGCCCGCGTCGAGGAGCCGGGTCATGAGCGGGTAGGCCGCTTCCTGCTCGAGCGGCTCGCCGCCGGTCAGCTCGACGAGGCGCGTCCCGTGCGCCTCGACTTCCGCGACGACCGCGTCGATCGTCATGGGCCGGCCGCCGTGGAACGCGTAGGCGGAATCGCACCACGCGCAGCGGAGCGAGCAGCCGGTCAGGCGCACGAACGAGCAGGGAAATCCGGCGCGCGTCGATTCGCCCTGCAACGATTTAAATATCTCGGTAACCTGGAGCAGCGGCATTACGGCATTTTACGTGGGCGCGGCGATGCATCGAGCCGGGCGGGCGCGTGCCGGCCGCGCTCGCCCTCCAACGTACCATTCAGTACGCCTGCGGGCGGCGCGGCCCGCCCGCATCCCGCCGGGCTCGCGCCTCCCCGCGCCTCGGCAAAGCAAGAGTTGCCCTTCGGTCGCTGCTACGGGAGACCAACTATTTGCTCACTCGTTCTATGAGCGGCAGAGCCGATGCCCGAAACCGCTGAATCGGCGCCCGCGACCTCGAACCCTGCGGTCACTCATCTGAATCGAGCCACCGAGTCAAGCGACCGCGTCGCTTCAACTCGGTGGGCTCGATTTGGCGCGCGAGCCCAGCAACGTTGCTGAGGAGCTTCGTGTAAATTCCGTTTGTAGTCGCTTGCCTCTTCGCGGTAGGCTTTGCCGCCAATGTTCGGCATGACGCGGCGCGATCACCTGTTTTTCGATCTCTTCGCGTCCCAGGCCCGCGTCTCGTTCGAGGCGGCGGTGATCCTGAACGAGGCGCTCTCGACGCTCGCCGACCTTCCGGAGCGCGTCCACAAGATCAAGTCCCTCGAGCATCAGGGGGACGAGCTCACGCACCGCATATTCAACGAGAGCGCCCGCGTCTTCGTGACTCCGTTCGACCGCGAAGACATTCACGCGCTGGCCTCTTCGCTCGACGACGTCCTCGACAACATCGACGCGGCGGCGGCGCGGCTGACGCTCTACAAGATCCAGGCGCCGATTCCGCTCGGCGCCGAGCTCTCGAAGATCCTGATCGGCCAGACGCAGATCCTGCAGGAATCGGTCGGAAAAGTGCTGAAGCGGGACCACGTCATCGAGTCGTGCATCCGGATCCACGCCCTCGAAAACGAAGGAGACCAGGCCCTCCACGAGGGGCTGACCCGGATCTTCGACGAGGTGCGCGACCCGATTCTCCTGATCAAGCAGAAGGAGATCCTCGAGACGCTCGAGGCGGCGACCGACCGCTGCGAGGACGTCGCCAACGTCCTGGAAAGCCTGATCCTGAAGACCGCCTGATGATCCTCGGGCTGCCGCCGCTCGTCTTCCTGGTGGTCGCCTTCGCCCTGCTTTTCGATTTCACCAACGGCTGGCACGATTCGGCCAACGCGGTCGCGACGGTGATCTCGACGCGCGTGATGTCGCCGATGGTCGCGATCGTGATGGCGGCGATCCTGAACTTCGTCGGCGCGTTCCTCTCGACCGCGGTCGCCAAGACGATCGGAAGCGACATCGTCGACCCGCACCAGGTCACGCAGCTCCTGACGCTCGCGGCGCTCCTGTCGGCGATCGTGTGGAACACGTTCACGGTCTGGATCGGGATGCCCGTCTCCTCTTCGCACGCGATCGTCGGCGGAGTCATCGGGGCCGCGGTCGCCCAGAGCGGATTCGCGATCCTGAAGGGAAAGGGGATCGCCAAGATCGTCGAATCGTTCCTGGTCTCGCCGATCCTCGGGTTCGCGATCGGCCTCCTCGTGATCTGGGTCGTGATCGTCCTCTTCGCGCGGTCGGCCCCCTCGCGGGTGAACTCGTTCTTCGGCCGCGCGCAGATGGTTTCGGCCGGGTTCATGGCGCTCTCGCACGGCAGCAACGACGCGCAGAAGTCGATGGGGATCGTCACGCTCGCGCTCTTCTCGGCCGGCAAGCTCTCGAAGATCGACGTACCCACGTGGGTCGTCGGCGCCTGCGCGATCGCCATGGGCATCGGCACGGCCGCCGGCGGGCGCAAGGTCATCCACACGCTCGGCATGAAAATGATTCACCTGAAGCCCTACCAGGGCTTCGCGGCCGAAACCTCCGCCTCCGCGGTCATCCTCACCGCTTCGCACTTCGGGCTGCCGGTCTCGACGACGCACGTCATCTCCTCGGCGATCATGGGCGTCGGGGCGCAGAAGGGGGTCTCGGCCGTCCGCTGGGGGGTCGCGCGGAACATCCTCCTCGCGTGGACGTTCACGCTCCCGCTCACCGCCGGAGTCGCGTGGCTCCTGATGAAGCTGTTCCTGCTGTTCTAGGAATTCCGACAATCCGGGAGCGCCCTCATCCGCCGGCGGTCGCCGGCACCTTCTTCCGCGGAAGAAGGGAGGGCGGGACTCGTCCGGCGAATGCCGGCGCCCCGTCCCGGGCGAGCGTCGTGCCGTCGAAGGTCTAGCAGGCTGCTGAAAAAGGGTCCGTGGCGGGGTTGCGAGCGCCGCGGGCTCGAATGTAAGACGCCGCGCCGAAGGCGATGCCGGCCGCATCGTCTAGGCGCGGGAACGAAGCAGTCGGGCCTGCGCCGCCGCAACCTTCTGGTGGCGCGAGTCTTGCCGTTCGCGCGTTGAAAAGATCCGGCGCCAAACCTCGTCGAGCTGGAGCGCCGCGCCGTCCTGCGAGCGATCGGCAAGACTCGTGACACGCCGCCCGGATTCGTTTTTCAGCCGCCTGCTAGTCCCGCGGGGTTTCCGCGACGGGCGCCAGTGCGGCCGAGCGGGTCGGCGCGGGGGCGAGCCGCGGCAGCCGGGGACGGGCGAGCTGCTGCGCGAGCGTCAGCATCGTCATGTAGAAATAGCCGGAGAAGAAGACCATGAGGAACGGGATCGCCAGATAGATGCGGTCCTCGATCGAGATCCCGATCGCGACCGCGAAGTAGACCGCGAGCGCCGTCTCGAAGGGAAACGACAGGTTGACGCGGGTCCGGTAGGCCTTGCGGCTCCAGTCCTCCGGGCGGTCGCCGACCGAGTACTTCGGCGTGCGGCGGAACTCGCTTTCGCGGCCCAGCAGCGCCTCGAGCACCGCGTGCGCGTTGTTGACCGCGAGACCGATGCCCAGCGACATCACCATCGGCATGTACCGGAGCTTCTTCCGCCATTGCGGGTCGATCTCCTTCTGCGAGGCGATGTAGAAGAGGACGACCGACGACGTCGAGATGAAGAAGAGAGGAAAATCGAGGAGGATGAGGCGCGTCCATCCGAGCCGGTGACGGATCAGCATCGCGGGGAAGACCAGGATCGACAGCGCGATCACGAGCGGATACGAGAGATTGTTCGTCAGGTGAAAGAAGGACTCGATCTTCACCCGCAGCGGAAAGCCGCTTCGGAAGATCCGCGGGAGCAGCTTGCGGCCGGTCTGGATCGATCCCTTCGCCCATCGATGTTGCTGGGTCTTGAACCCGTTGATGTCGACCGGG
>DATFVB010000104.1 GCA_035260525.1 Thermoanaerobaculia bacterium | reverse complement strand
CGCATCCCGTCCGCCTTCGCCGAGGCTTCGGCGGATCGAAGCGAGGACACCGCCTTCCGAGCCAAGAAACGTCATCGGCGATCGATCCGCCATAGCTCGTGAGAGCGACGGCGGACCGGGCTCGCGCCTCGCCGCGCCTCGACGTCTTCATAACTGATTTCGCGGGTCCTTCTTCCCCGACGCGGGCGCTGGCGGGGACCATGGCCGCCGAATATCCCGGTCCACCGAACCCGTCTTCCAACGACCCTGGCTGCGCCTGATCGCTGTCGGCCAGGCATCCGCCACTACTACCGCGGCATTACCTCCAGCGCCTTCCGCGCCCGCTCGTTCTTCGGATCGAGCGCGAGCGCCCGCTCGAATTCGGCGCGCGCCTTCGCGGTTTCCCCGGTCGTCGCGTACGCGCGGCCCAGACCGAACGCGGCGTCCGTCGACTTCGGGTAGGCCCGCGCGTTCTCGGAGAGGATGAGGACGGCGGACGCGCCGGCGCCCATCTTCAGCATCTGGTATCCGGCGGCTTCCATTCCGGCGTCCGTGTCCACGTCGGGATGCGCCCGGCGAAAATCGGCGTAGGTCCAACGGACCGCCTCGACATCGTCGCGCTCCTGGTAGAGCTGGTCGATGACCGTCTGCAGAGGCGTCCGATGGAGCGCGGGAGGGGAGAAGACGGATGGTTCGAGCGGGCGATTCGCGACGATCTCCCGCCACTGCATCGAATTCAGCACCCGGCCGGTCGCGATCTCGACCTCTTCGCTGTGAAACGCGAAAAGCACGCCCTCGACGGGACGGAAATCGGAGAATCGGGTCTCGCTCGTCACCTTCTCGCCGAACGCGTGGATCGGCGCGGCCTTGCGGTTCGCGATCTCGAGGAAGGTCTGCGCGTCCACGAATTCCTCCACCGCGAAGCCGTCCCGCATCGTGAGCCGTAGGCGCCACGCCTGGCGGCCGGCGATCGGCTCCTTCCCGAGCACCTCGATCGTCGAGCCCTTCGTCCGGTAGTCGGGGAGCGCGCCGTCGATCCACAGGCCATGGCGTGACGCGGCCGACGCCGGGCCAACGGTCCGGAGGACGATCCCGGGGTCTCCGTAATACTCCCACGCGCTTCCGTCGTACCCCTCTGCGAAATCGCCGATCGGCTTCTCGGGATCGCCCACGAGCTTGTAATACGGCCGCATGAGCGCCATCGCGGCATGGTCGTTCTCGTGGGTTCCCTCCCGATAGGTCCCCCGATAGATGACCGAGTGGATGGCGGCGAGCCGTTGCGCGCCGCCCCGCGCTTCGACGCACCGGGCGACGATCTCGTCGGCCGATGGCGGGGCCGTGGCCCCGAGAGACGACGAGATCGCGAGGAGCAGGAATTCGACAATCAGCCTCCGGGAAATACGCACGTGACCTCCTTCGGTCGCTCGAGAGACGTCGCCGGCGGCCGAAGGTTTCGGCGGCAGGAGGAGCCTCGCGGTGGGTGGCGCCGACTCGTGATCCGTCGACTCGCGCCTGCCGCGCGAGCGGCCCGACTCGCGACTCGTCATCCGGGTCCGCGCTACAATCCGGGGCGATGGCGGCGAGCGCGGCGAAATGTCCGGAGTGCGGCGGAACGGGATGGACCCTCCGCAGCGCCGAGGGCGAGCGGATCGCGCGGGAATGCGGCTGCCGGAAGGAAGAATCGCGGCACCGCCGATTCGAGGCGGCCCAGGTCCCGGAGCGGTACCGCGACTGCTCCTTTTCCGATTTCAACGACACGAACCTCGCGCTGAAGAAGGCGAAGTCGGTCGCGCAGGAGTTTGCGGCGGCGTACCCCGTCGTCGAGGCGGGGCTCCTCTTCGTCGGCCCGGCGGGAAACGGAAAGACCCACCTCGCGATCGCGATCCTGAACGAGATCACGCGGACGAAGGGGCGCCGGGCGCTGTACGTGAACTTCTCCGACCTGCTGATGAAGATCCAGTCCACCTTCAAGAGCGACGCCGTGGAGACGAAGGAAGACGTGATCACGCCGTACGCCGAGACGGAGCTCCTCGTTCTCGACGAGCTCGGCGCCACGAAACCCTCCGACTTCGCGCGCGACATGCTCTACGCGCTGCTGAACACGCGTTACAACCACAAACGCGTCACGATCGCGACGTCGAACTACATGGACGAGCTCACCGGGGGGGCGCGCGAGAAGCTCGAGGACCGGATCGGCTACACGCTCCGGAGCCGCCTCCACGAGATGTGCCAGACGATCAAGATCCAGAGCGACGACTTCCGCGAGAAGGTCAAGCGCGCGGACTTCCACGCGCGGTACTAGCCACGATCGCGCGAGCACCCGCCGAATACCGGATGCGCCCGCTCTCGATCCCGGACCCGATGTTGAGCCGCGAAACCTCACCCCCCCGCCCCCTCTCCCGCCTCCGCCAAAGGCTTCGGCGAGGCAGGCTCAGGTGGAGAGGAGGGACGGCATGACGACGATCCTATTCTCCGACGACGCGGACGCCCTGCGCCCTTCCCCGATCCGTCGCTTCGCGTCCCTCATCAACGACCCATCCGTGATCTCGTTCGCCGGCGGCGTCCCCAATCCGTCGACGTTCCCGGCGGAGGCGCTCGCGCGCGCGGCCGGCAGGGCGATCCGGGAACGGGGGAACGAGGCGCTCCAGTACGGCCCGACGGCGGGATTCCCGGCCTTGCGCGAGCGCATCGCGGCGCGGCTCTCGGCGAAGGGGCTTCCGGCCGGGACCGCCGACGTCCACCTGACGACCGGTTCGCAGCAGGCGCTCGACCTGATCGCGCGGGTGCTCGTCGACCCGGGGGACGGCGTCGTCGTCGAGAGCCCGGCCTACGTCGGCGCGCTCGCGTGCTTCCGCTCCCGTCGCGCCCGGTTCATCGCGGCGACGCGCGGCGACGAACGCCTCGACGTCGCCGGGCTGAGGGAAAGGGTCATCGCATTCCGGCGCGGCGGCGGCGTCGTGCGGGTGCTCTACACGATCCCGAACTTCCAGAACCCTTCGGGGTGGACGCTCTCCGCCGCGGGCAGGGAGGAGCTGCTGGCTTGCGCGGCCGAGCTCGGGCTCTTCGTCGTCGAGGACGACCCTTACGGGGAGGTGCACTTCGGCGCGCCGCCGCCCCCTCCGCTCGCCGCGCTGGATCGCGAGGCGCGCGTCGCCTACCTCGGAAGCTTCTCGAAGACGCTCGCGGCGGGGCTCCGCACCGGCTTCGTCCGCGCGCCGCGCGAGCTGCTCGCGAAGATCGAGCTCGCCAAGCAGGCGGCGGATCTCTGTTCGTCGAGCCTCGATCAGTGGACGCTCGCGTTCTGGTTCGAGGAGAACGACTACGACGCGCACCTCGCGCGGGTGCGCTCTTTCTACGCCGCGCAGAGGGACGTGCTGCTCGCCGCGGTGAACGCACAGTGGCCGCGGGAGATCGCGGTCTCCCGACCGGACGGGGGTCTTTTCTGCTGGGCGCGCCTCCCCGGCGGCCAGGACGCTTCGGCGCTCCTCGCGCGCGCCCTCGAGGAGAAGAGCGTCGCGTTCATCCCGGGCGAGCCCTTCTTCGCCGGGGAGGGGGATCCCCCGCGGAGCTTCTTCCGGCTGACGTTCGCGAAGGAGCCGGCGGAGCGGATGCGTGAAGGGATTCGCCGGCTGGGCGAGCTGCTGCGGAGCGCGTCGTGACCGGACGGCGCGCGGCTTCGGCCCTCGCATCGGGCGCGGCCGCCGCGATGATCGTGTGGTCTTCCGCCTCCTGCGCGTCGCGGCCACGAGCTGCCGCGAGACCGGTTGCGCCCCCCGGCCCGAAGAGCGTTGCCGAGGCCACGCCGTCTGCTCCCGTTCTCCCGCCGGTGGCGCCTCCGATTCTCCGCGTCGGGCTCGCGAGCGACGTCGCGGAATTCACGCTTCCCGCTCCGGGAGCCCCGTGGATCGTCTCCGGTGGGGAGGAGACCGCCCTCTTCGCCGGCCCGCTGACGTTCCGGCCGCACGGAGGCGGGGGCGTCGTCCGGATCCAGACGGGCGCGTTCTCGGAGGAGGGCGCGGCCCGCGCGGCCGCGGCGGAGATGGGCAAGCGCACCGGACTCGAGGCCTCGATCGCGTTCTCCGCCGAAAAAGGGCTTTATCGGGTCCGCCTCGGCGCCTTCGGAGACGCACGCGCCGCGGCGGACGCCCAGGCGAAGCTCCAGGCGGCCGGCATCTCCGGTTTCCCGGTGACGGAGTCTTCGGGCAACGCGGCGCTGCTGATGCGCGACGGCTCCGGCCGCGAGGAGACGCTCGGCGGAGCGTCGGCGGAAATCGCCCCGGGCGCCCCCGGTCTTTTCGCCGCGAGCGGCGGCAAGAGCTATCGCGGCCGCCTGCGGCTCGTCGTCAACGGCCGCGGGACGCTGAACGTCGTCAACGTGGTCAACCTCGAAGACTACCTCCGGGGCGTCGTCCCCGCGGAGATGGGGCCGAAGCGGTTCGACGAGATCGAGGCGCTGAAAGCCCAGGCGGTCGCGGCGCGCACGTACGCGATCGACTCACGAAACGGATTCGACTCGGAAGGCTACGACCTGTGCGCGACGCCGAAATGCCAGGTCTACGGCGGGATCGACGCCGAGGACCCGCTGACCGACCTCGCCGTCGAGCAGACGCGCGGCCAAATCGCGGCGTTCCAGGGAAAGCCGATCCACGCGCTCTTCACGTCGACGTGCGGCGGGGCGACCGAGGACGCCCGGCTGATCTTCCCGGGCATGGCGGCGCCCTATCTCGCGGGCGTGACGTGCGGCGAGCAGGAGAAGTCGATGTTCGACGGCGCGCGCGTGCCGAAGGGATCGCGCGGCCAGTCGCTCTCGCCGCTGGAGTGGCGCGGATGGGTGCTCGCGAGGCTCGCCGCGGCCCGGGGCCGCCGCGGACGCGCCGCGCTGTGGGAGGAGGCGTTCCGGGTCGCCGGAATCAAGCCCCGGGGCAGCGCTCCCGCCTCTCTCTCCCCGCCGGCCGTGTACCCGGCCGTGCTCGCCGGTTTCGGGCTCACCGACGACCGCGACGTGCACCTGACGACGCTCGACCTCGACTACGCCGCCGGCCCGCCGGATCCGGCCGCCGCCCTCCCCGCGGACGCGCGCGCCGCATACGACACGCTCGGCCGGCTGAAGATCGCCGAGGGAGCGGGACTCCCGGCTCCGGGCCGGACGATGTCGGAGGCGGACTTCGGCGGCCTCCTGCTGTCGGTCGCGATGCGGCTCGGCGGCGTCGTCGAGACCTCCGGACGCCTCGCCCGCCGGGAGGGCGGAAGCTTCGTCGTCAAGACGGCGGCCGGACGCGCGGAAGTCCCCGCGGACACGACGATCGAAGTGGCGCGCCTCGTCAACGGCCGTTTCTATCCCGCGTCCGAAGTCGCGGTGACGTCGGGCGATCCAGTCGGCTTCTGGAAACGCGGTCCGAAGGTCCTCGCGCTCTGGACCGTCGAGTCGCCGGCGGGAGGGACGTTCGAGAAGGAGTCCGCCTGGACCGAGTGGGTGCGCCGCGTCTCGGCGCGCGAGCTCGCGATCCGGCTCGCGCCGCGGATCGTCGCGACCGAGGTTCGCTCGATCGAGATCCGCCGGCGCGGGCGCTCGGGGCGCGTGGTCGAAGCGGCGATCACCACGGACAAGGGCGTGCTCGCGCTGACCGGCTTCGACATCCGCCAGGCGCTGCAGCTCCCGGAGCTCCTCTTCACGGTCGAAAAGGCCTTCGCCCCGGACGGTTCGGCGGAGTTCGTGTTCATCGGCCGCGGGTGGGGCCACGGCGTCGGTCTCTGCCAGAACGGCGCGTACGGCATGGCGCTCGCCGGGCATTCCTACGAAGAAATCCTGAAGCACTACTACCCGGGCATCGACGTCACGCCGCTCGAGCCGGCGTCAGCGGCGCCGGCCCAGGCTCCTCCGGCCGGCGCGCCCGCCGTCGTGCCCACGACCGTGAGCATTCCTCCGCCGGCCGTTCCCGCTCCGGCGCCCGCTCCACCGACGGCCGTCGCCCCCCCTCCGGCCCCCGCGCGCTGACACCGCGGCCCCGCCGCTGTAACCTTGTGCGGGTCCCGGTCGTTCTATGCGGGTGAGGACGGGAGCCGTTCTCGGGAGGAAAACATGAGCATTCAGATCGTCCGAAAATCGATAGTGGGCGCGGTCGCCGCAGCGGCGATCCTCCTCGGCGGCCTCTGGGCGGGACGCCTGGCCGCGGGCCCGCTCGGCCATGGAAGGCATTTTTCGGCGGACCGGATTTTCCAGCGGATCTCGGACCGCCTCGACCTCTCCGATTCCCAGCGCGATCAGGTCCGGGGGGTGCTCAAGGCGCACAAGGACGCGATCCTGGAGGAGATCGGAACCGTCCGGTCGGCGCGCCTGGCGCTCCGCCGCGCGATCGACGCGAGCCCCGCCGACGAAGCCGCGATCCGCGAGAAGGCTGCCGAGCTCGGGACGGCCGAGGGTGACGCCGCCGTCCTGCGGGCACAGCTCAAGGCCGAGATCCTGCCCGTCCTGAACGACGAGCAAAAGGAGAAGCTCGCGGCGTTCCGGTCCCGCGTCGAAGGGAAAGGCGATCGCATGCAGGCGTCGGTGCAGGAGTTCCTGTCGAAGTGAATCCGTTCGAAGCGCCGTGCCCCGATTCCGACCTCGCCGGACGCGCTCGCGCCGGCGAGACGTGGGCATTCGAGCAGCTCGTCCGGCGCCACGCCGCGATGGCGATCGGGGCGGCCGCGCGGATCACTCGGGACGCCGGGCTGGCGGAAGACGCCGCCCAGGAGGCGTTCTGGAAGGCGTGGCGCGCGCTCCCGACGTACCGCGAGGAGCAGAACTTCGGCGGATGGCTGCGGCGGATCGTCGTTCGCTGCGCGCTCGACATCGTCCGGCGCCGGCGGCCGGTGTTCCCCCTGACCGGGTCCGAGCGGTCGGCCGGCGGCGAGGAGAGGGCGATCGAGACCCGCAGCCGCCTCGCGCACGCCCTCGCCCGGATCTCCGCCCTGGACCGCGAGATCCTCACGGCGGTGAAAGGGGAAGGACGGGCGATCGGAGAAGTCGCGGCCGAGCTCGGCATCACCTCGGTCGCCGCTCGGGTCCGTCTCCATCGGGCGCGAACGAAATTGAAGAAGATCCTCCGGGAGGAGCCATGAGCCCATGCCGCCGCGTTTTCCGCGCGCTCGCCGCCGGAGAGAGCCTTCCCTCCGATGCCGCGGCGCATCTCTTCGTCTGCGGACGATGCCGCCGGCGCGCGCATGGCGAGAGGATCGAGCGAGAGATCGGCGCGGCCGCGCTCCCGCGTCCGGCCGAGATCCCGGTTCCCGCGGATTTCGTCGCGCGCGTCATGCGGGGCCTCCCGGCGCGGCGCGCGCTCCTTCCGGTTTCGGCTCCCTGGAAATGGGCGGCGGCGCTGGCGATCTTCGCCGCCGCGGCCGGGTACGGCTATACCGTCTGGTCGGAGACGAACTCCGCCGGGCAGGAGATGGCGTCGGCCTCCCCGGCCCCGGTCGAGGAGGCGGCGGTCCTCGCCTTCTGAAGCCATCCGTTCATCCCGTTTTTTCATATAGTGGAGAAAACGGGAGAAAAGCCATGACGGTCGACCGGCGAAAGCTCATTTTCGGGACCCTTGCGGCCGGAGCGGCCGCGCCGGCGCTCACCCGCGCCGCCTCCGCGATCGCGCCTTCGAGCGGATCGAGCGACGTCGACATGCTGAACGTCGCGCTCGGTCTCGAGCACGAGGCGATCTACGCCTACACGCTCGCCGGGTCGAGCGGCCTCCTCTCCGCGAAGGCGGCCGAGGTCGGCCTCGAGTTCCAGCAGAGCCACGAAGGGCACCGCGACCTCCTGACGAAGATCATTCGCGGGAAGGGGGGCCGGCCCGTCCTGCCGGCCGAGAAGTACGGCTGGAGCGTGCCGCTGAAGGACGAGAAGGACGTGCTCGCGCTGGCTTTCCAACTCGAGGTCGGAGCGGCGCGGGCCTACCTGTCGGTGGTCCCGAAGTTCAACGATCGGACGCTCTCCGAAGGCGCCGCGCGCATCATGAGCGACGAGGTGCTCCACGCGACGGTGCTGCGGAGCGTTCTCGGGCGCGAGGTCGTCCCCTCGTTCCGCCTGATCACGGTCTGAGCGCGCCGCGCTCCTTCGCGCGGGCGCAGCCCCGTGGGGACCCCTTTGGTCGAGCGCTCGCCTCGGAAGGTGCGGTCTCTCGCCCGAAGGGCACCGCTCTTCCGCCATAATCCCGCCGTGCTCATTCTCGTTCCGTCGCACGACGACGCCGGCTCGTTGCGCGAGAGCCTGCCGCGGTTCCGGCAGGCGATGCGGCCGGGGTCCGACCGTCTGCTCGTCGTGGCGGACCGCTGCGAGGACGAAACCGCGCAGGTCGCGCGGGCCGCGGGCGCGGAGGTGGTCGTCCGAGACGACGAGGCGTCCGGGCGCGGGAAGGGAGGAGCCCTTCG
>DATFVB010000103.1 GCA_035260525.1 Thermoanaerobaculia bacterium | reverse complement strand
ACAACGCGCGAACGGCAAGACTCGCGCCACCAGAAGGTTGCGGCGGCGCAGGCCCGACTGCTTCGTTGCCGCGCCTAGACGATGCGGCCGGACACGCCCGGGCGCGGCGTCTTACAGTCGAGCCCGCGGCGCTCGCAACCCCGCCACGGACCCTTTTTCAGCAACCTGCTGGTGAACGGCGCCTCGAAGAGGCGGATCAGGCCCGGTCGACGCGCGGAATAGAATCCCGGGATGCCGTCTCCCAGCATGGTCATTCGGGGGTCCGGAGTGTTCCTCCCCGACGGCGTCGTGACGAACGAGCGGATGTCGAAGCTGATGGACACGACCGACGAGTGGATCCAGCAGCGGACGGGGATCCGGGAGCGTCGGTACGCGCGGAAGGGAACGTCCTCCGCCGATCTCGGCGCGGCCGCGGCAAAGGCGGCGCTGGCCGACGCCGGCGTCGAGGCTCGAGACGTCGACCTGATCCTCTTTTCGACGATGACGCCGGCGCACTACTTTCCGGGAAACGGCGGGATCGCGGCGGCCCAGCTCGGCCTGACGCGCACGCACGCGATCGACCTCCGCATGCAGTGCGCCGGATTCCTCTCCGGGCTCCACGTCGCCGACGCGTTCATCCGCTCCGGCACGTACCGGCGCATCCTCCTGATCGGCGCCGAGTGCCACGCGTCCTTCTATCCCTGGACCGATCGCGAATGGCGGGTGATGTTCGGCGAATCGGACGAGATCGTCCCGCCGGAGATGTTCGCGATCGGGACCGCCCTGCGCGACCGCGCGGTCATCTTCGGCGACGCCGGCGGCGCGTTCGTTCTCGAGGCGAACGACTCCGGCGACGGGCGGGGATTCCTGGGCTTCGAGATGCGCACCGACGGCACGCACTGGGACAAGCTCTACGTTCCGGCGGGCGGCTCCGCCTACTTTCCCTACTTCGCGCCGGAGATGTTCCAGAGCATGGCGACGCTGCCGATCGTCGAGGGCCGCCAGGTGTTCAAGCTCGCGACGACGGCGATGCCGGCGATCGTGAAGGAGACGCTCGCCGCGCACGGGCTCACGATCGACGATCTCTCGCTCCTTTTGATGCACCAGGCGAACCTGCGGATCAACGAATCGGTCCAGAAGACGCTCGGGCTGCCCGACGAGAAGGTCTTCAACAACATCCAGAAGTACGGGAACACGACCGCGGCGACGCTCCCGCTCGTCTTCCACGAGGCGAAGCAGGCGGGGAAGGCGGAGCCGGGAGACCTCGTGTGCTTCACCGCCCTGGGGGCGGGGCTCCACTGGGGCGCGGGCCTCGTGCGGCTCTGACGATCGGGGCTCTCCCGCCCGTGGCGTCGACCGGGATCCCTCGCTGGGCGCTCGGGATGAGCTCTACGCGCTCACGCGAGTGAGCGCTCCGAGCTCACTTCAGCCCGGTCACCAGATAGAGGTCGGAAAGAATCCGCGTGAAGCCGTAGACGTAGGACTTGCCGTCGGGTGTGGCGAACACCGGCGAGATCGTGTCGAGGCCGGCCGGATCGTCCGGATCGATCGTCCTCCAGAGCACGCGCCCGCCGCCCTCCGCCTCGACCCAGTAGGCCTTGCAGGGGACCTCGCCCCTCCGATACACCAGAAACGACCGCCCGTCGGAAGACCATACCGTCGGATAGTCGTCGTCGTCGGTTCCCGGGACCGTCCGCGCCGGATCACCGTTGAACCCGTAGAGAACGATGTGGTGGTCGGGCCCTCGGGTGGCGATCCACCGGCCGTCCGGCGAAACGCGGCCGAGGCTCTGCACTCCTTCCGGCGAGATCTCCCGCGCTCTTCCGCTCTTGATCTCCTGCAGGTAGACGCGGGGCGCCTGTCCGCGCGCGTGGCCCAGAAGCACGACTCCCTTGCCGTCCGGCATGAACGCGGCACCGCTCATCGTGAAGCCCGGCGCCGGAAGCGGGCGCGGCTCCCCGGGGCCGGTCGGCAGGAGGACGACGTGCGTGTAATCGGGCGAGATCGAAATGAGCCAGCCGCCGTCGCGGGAGATCTCGCCGGCGCTTCCCTCGCCGAGCTTGACGGCCGGCGAGCCGTCCGTCGCGCGGAGGTAGACGTCGCCGTTCGGGCTCGACCCCTCGCCCGACTCGTCGAAGCTGATCCTCCGTCCGTCGACGGAGAGGTCCCTCACGACCGTCCAGTCGAGCCATGACATGCTGCGCTCGCGTTTCTCCCCGGGAAAGAGCCCCATCAGCCCCGTCCGCCAGTCGTCCCGGCTCACGAGCGCGCGCCCGTCGGCGGAAACGTCCATCAGCGTCATCGTGCCGGGGGTGGCCGTGACGAGGCGCTCTCGCCCGCCGAGGGTGACCTCGTGGATCGCCCGCGCGGAGCCTTCGCGCGTGGCCGTAAACCAGATCCTCGTCCCGTCCGGACACCAGGCCAGCCCCTGCAGCGCGAACCAGGCCGCGGCGGGGACCCTCGAGCCTCCGGAGGAGAGGGTCTTCTTTTTCCCCGCGAGATCGACGACGGCGACGGACCCGGCATCGTCACCCTGAACCGGATGGTCGCAGAACGCCACGAGGTCGCCCTTCGGCGAGACGCGGGCGTGGCTGATCCATCCGCCGGTCTCATAAAGGACCTTGCCGATCGGATATTCGAGGCGGTTGCGTCCTTCGACCGTGCGCACGATGGCCAGCTGCGACCCGTCCGGCGACCAGTCCGCGATCTGCACGTCCTTCAGGACTTCCCGCGGCGTTCCGCCGGAAGGCGGGGTCCTCGCGAGCATTCCCGTGAGCATGAAGCTTCCGGCCGCACGGCGGTGGACCGAAATCGCGAGCTCGCCGGATTTCGACACGGAAAGGAGGTCCGCGTCCGGAAGCGCCACCGCGCTCGACTCGGGGCTTCCGGGTCGGGTCGAGAAAATACGGTAGGGCTCGCCGTCCCAGGTCGCGCCGTAGAGGACGGTCGGAGATCCCGGAACGAAACGCGCGGAGCGGACGATCCCCCGGCGGAACGTGATCCTCCGGAATTCGGGCTTGGACGGGCGGGCGATCCTCATTCCGACGAAGAGAGCGGCGGGAACGAGGAGAAGTGCGGCGACGAGGGCCGCCGACTGCAGACGCAGTCGCGAGCGCGGCCTCGCCACGCCGCGAACGCCTCCCGTGGAGGAGGTCGACACGTCGGAGAGGTGATCCCGGACGCTCTTGAGATCCCGCGCGAGATCTTTCGTCGAGGCGTACCGGTCCTCCGGGTCCTTCGCCAGGCAACGCTCGACGATCCAGCGCACGGGCGAGGGGACCTTCGGATTGATCTCGCCGACCGGCTCGGGCTCGTCGCGGATGATCGCGGCGAGCGTTTCGGCCGAGGTGTTCCGCGCGAACGCCCTCTTTCCCGTGGCCATCTCGTAGCCGATCGCGCCGAAGGAGAACTGGTCGGAACGGTAATCCACGACATTCCCCGAAGCCTGCTCGGGCGACATGTAGCCGACCGTTCCCATGATCATGCCGGGCGTCGTCGCCGGAGCGGCCGTCGGCAGGTTCGACACGTCCCCGCGCGCCGGCTCGGTGAGTTTGGCCAGCCCGAAATCGAGGATCTTCGCGAAACCGTCTTTCGACACCATGATGTTCTCGGGCTTCAGGTCCCGATGGACGATGCCGGCCGCGTGCGCCTTGGCGAGTCCGTCCGCGATCTGGGCCGCCAGATCGAGCCCCTTTCGTGGAGGAAGCGGCCCGCCCTCGAGGAGCTCGCGGAGCGACTTGCCCTCGACGACTTCCATCGCGATGAACGACCGGCCTTCGGCGCTCCCGAGGTCGTAGACGGTCAGGATGTTCGGGTGATTGAGAGCCGAGGCGGCCCGCGCCTCCTGCTCGAACCGGGCGAGCCGCTCGGCGTCCGTTGAGAATTCCTCCGGAAGCACCTTGACCGCGACTTCGCGCCCGAGCTTGGTGTCCCGCGCGCGATAGACCTCCCCCATGCCTCCGCTCCCCAGAGGAGCGAGGATCTCGTAAGGGCCGAGGCGAGCTCCGGCGGGAATACTCAGGTTGATGACTCCTTCTTTCGGGGAACGACGGCGATTCTAACCCGAAGGCGGAATCGATGCTCTGCGGCGGCCTTTCCCCGTCGGTCGGGAGAAACGTACCGCCGGAAACTCCAAATAGGCGTACCGAAGAGCGTACGTCGTGGCGGCGGCCGGCGGCACGCGCCCGGCCGGCTCGATGCATCGCCTTGCCCGCTACGGGGAATCACGAGACCACGGCTCCTCGCTTCAGCGCAACGGTCAAGCAAGGCGAGGCGCGAACCCGCCGGGATGCGGGTCGCCGGCCGCCGCCTAAGGCGTACCGAAGAGCGTACGTCGTGGCGGCGGCCGGCGGCACGCGCCCGGCCGGCTCGATGCATCGCCTTGCCCGCTACGCTTTTTTCCACCTCGTCCCGTGCGGCGTGTCCTCGAGCACGACGCCGCGCGCCAGCAGGTCGGCGCGGATCGCGTCGGAGCGCGTGAAGTCCTTCCGGCCGCGCGCCGCGAGGCGCTCCTCGATCAGCGCCTCGACTTCCGCCGGCAGGATCTCCGGCGGAGGGAGCACGCCGAGAACGGCATCGACGCCTCGGAGCGCCCCGAGCGCGGCGCGGGCGTCGGCGCCCGTGATCTCGCCCCGCTCGATCGACAGGTTCACGTCGCGCACCCAGTCGAAGAGCGCGCCGAGCGCCTTCGCGGTGTTCAGGTCGTCGGCGAGCGCATCGTCGAACGCCGCACGGAGCTTCTCCGTCAGCTCCGCCGCCGTCTCCTCCCCTTCCGGACGCCGGCGCGCGTAGTCGGAGAGGTTCGCCTCGACGTTGCGGAGGCGCTGCACGGCGGCCGCGGCCGCGTCGAGAGCGTCGAACGTGAAGTTCAGCTTCTGGCGGTACGGCACGGACAGGAAGAGATAGCGGACGGCGGCGGGATCGGAGCGCCGCGCGAGAACGTCGGAGAGGAGGTAGAAGTTCCCCTTCGACTTCGACATCTTCTCGCCGTCGACGATCAGGTGCTCGGCGTGGAGCCAGTAGTTCACGAACTTCTTTCCGGTCGCTCCCTCGCTCTGGGCGATCTCGTTCTCGTGGTGCGGAAAGATATTGTCGACCGCGCCCGTGTGGATGTCGAACGATTCGCCCAGATACCGCATCGACATCGCCGAGCACTCGAGGTGCCAGCCGGGCCGCCCGCTCGAATAGGGAGAATCCCACGCGGGCTCTCCGGGCTTGGCCGCCTTCCAGAGCGCGAAGTCCTTCGGGTCGTCCTTCTCGTACTCGTCATCGGCGACGCGTGCCCCCTGGCGCGCGTGCGAGAGGTCGATCCCCGAGAGCTTCCCGTAGTCGGGGAACGTCGAAATCCGGAACCAGACGGAGCCGTCGCTCTCGTAGGTATGCCCGCGCGCCTTGAGCTTCTCGATCAGGGCGATCATCTCGGGCACGTGCTCCGTGGCGCGCGGATAGTGCTCCGCCTTCTCGACGCCGAGCGTGTCGAGGTCGCGGAAGAAAGCCTCCGCGTACCGCTCGGTGAACTCGCGCAAAGGCCGCTGCGCCTGAGCCGCGCCGCGGATCGTCTTGTCGTCGACGTCGGTGAGGTTCATGACCTGGGTGACGCGCCACCCGAGGCGTTTGAGCGACCGGCGGAGGACGTCCTCCCAAACGAACGTCCGGAGGTTTCCGATGTGGACGCGGTTGTAGATCGTCGGACCGCACGTGTACATGCGCACGTGGCCGGGCTCGATCGACGCGAACGGCTGCAGGGTCCGGCCGAGGGTGTTGTAGAGCGTCAGGGGCATCGTCGCGGCGAAATATAGCAGCCCGCGACGGCGCCGCACTCGCCGGAAGGCGACGCGAGCCCGCCCCCCGGCCCCTGTGCTATCGTGATTTTTCGATGAAGTCGGAACCGCGGATTCTCGTCGTGGACCCGGACGAGGAGGAGCGCGAGCTCGTCGCCGCCACGGCGAGACAGATCTCCGCCGAATGCGACTGGTGCACCAGCGGCGACGAGGCGCTCCGGCGGATCGCCGGAATCCGCTACGACGCGATCCTCCTCGACGTCCTGATGAAGGACAATTCCGGCTACGAGCTCTGCCGCGCGATGAAGGCGGACTCCGAGACCGCCGACATCCCCATCCTCTTCGCGACGACCCGCAACCGCGCCGAGGACGTCCTCGAGGGCTTCCAGGCGCTGGCCTTCGACTTTCTCGTCAAGCCGTACCGCCCGCGGGAGCTCCGCGCCCGGCTCGCCAACGCGATCCGCCTCCGCGCCCTCCTCGAGGAGATGAAGGCCCGCGTCCGCTTCTACGAGAGGGTCCTCCGGGTGGGCCGCGGCCTCGCCCTCGCCCGCACCGCGGCGGAGGCGGAAGAGACGATCGGACGCGAGCTCGAGCGGCTCGTCGATGCGTTCGGCGCGCACGGCGTCGCGGTCGAGTCGGCAGGACGCGCGATCTTCTCGGTCGGCGACCAGGCCGGGTCGCTCGCGGCCGAGATCCCCTTCGACCAGTCGGGCGTCGAGGGCACGTTGCGCGTCTGGAGGGAGACCGCCGCCGACTCGGAGGAGCGGGTGCGTCTGCTGGATTTTGCCGCGACTCTCGCCCGCGGGATGGCGCGACACGGATTCGCGGTGCGCAACGGCACCGCCGCCTCCCGCTGATTCCGGTCGCGGGATTCTCAGTTTCACGGATCGGTTTCGTGACGACGAGTCGCCGCGCAACCGCCCTGAAGGATGCTGCTCGGGATCTCAACTCGAGACGACCCGAAAGCGCGGCAAGGCGCGAGCCCGGTCCGCCGTCGCT